>CAZLPY010000007.1:0-28725 GCA_964561525.1 uncultured Candidatus Saccharibacteria bacterium
CACCAAACCCTTCATTTCCAAAAAAAGCAACGCCGAGTTCACGTCTGCCATACTTAGCTTACTGGACTCTGCAAGTGTGTCAACATGGGTAGGATCGCTCGCAAGCAAGCCGAAGATCAGACGCTCGTCGGGTGGAAGTGAGCTTGAACCTACGCCGGGTCGTACCTTACTGGATTTTGGCGCAGTTTGCAAGCCGAGCAATTGGATCAGATCATCGGCACTGGTCACCACCTGCGCGCCCATACGCAGCAAGGCATTTGGCCCGCCTGAGGACAATGAAGTGATTGGCCCTGGCACAGCGTAGACCTCACGGTTTTGCTCTAAGGCGTGATGAGCAGTGATCATCGCACCACTTTTAATATCACATTCAACAATCAGTGTTGCACTACAAACTCCGGAGATGATGCGATTCCGTGCTGGGAAATGAGATTTTAACGGCGGAGTACCCGGCGGGTATTCCGAGATGATCGCTCCTCCTTGCTCAATAATTTTTTGCGCCAGCACAAAATGCTCACTCGGATAAATAGCATCGAGTCCGCACCCAATTATCGCTACCGTTGCCCCTCTGACACTCAAAGCAGATTTGTGAGCCAGCGCATCGATGCCAAGGGCTAATCCTGAGACGATCGTCACCCCCTGCGAGGCGATGGCAGGGATAACTCGCTCTATCACCGATACGCCATAGTGGGTGTGCTTGCGGCTGCCAACCACTGCCAGTGTTTGATGATGCAGGCTGGATAATTGACCTTTGTAAAACAGCAGGTAAGGTGCGTCGGCAATTTCCTGAAGCAATGGCGGGTAGGTGGCGTCACCCCGAATAACTACGCTAATATCGGCATCTGATAATTGGCTTAAGGTCGCTTCAGCGTCAAATTTTTTGATAAAACTAACAAGCTCCGCAGCTGTTTCCGCTTTAATGCCAGCATGTTCAATATCCCGCTGTTTAAATCTTGGCAGATCGAGCGTTTCATCCACTACCTGCAATTTGGCCAAACCACGTGGGCCAATTTTGCCAAAATAGGCAAGGGTCAGCAGAGCATTTTGAGATGGATTATGGTCTTTCATTAGTGATCATTGTACGCTACAGTACTGATAAGGAAAAGTGATGCTATTATGGGGTCACCTGAATCTTCTAGCCAATATTCAATAGATTTTGATAACCGTGCGGAACAGGCACCGGTACCTGTACCTGCGCAGGAGACAGAGCTAAAGCAAGGCCGAACTCTATCAGACGAGCGCTACTTTGCCAAATTAATAATGGAAGAAGGTACTGATACCTATTTTTGTCCCCGCTGCGGCAACGTGCAAAACAGTGCTTATACATGCTCCAATGACTGCCGACCAAATTATCCTGTGCAAGTTACACCCTTAGATCTATCAAACTTTTCCCAGCATGCTTCCCTCATCCGCAAGGCTAATCCACAATACGAGATCAGGCTCGAGCAATAGTCAATTGCTATAACGTCTATTGTTTTGTATAGTCAGATCATCCTTGAGACTGGAGAACCTTCCCATGTTTGTGCTTCGGGCTACAGTAACAACGCATATCGGCGACCAGCCGGACTATGTTCGCACGGTCGATTTTCCTCTCGCTGAGCTTGGGCCGAATGAGCCTTGGCCAGTATTTGGGTTTATCCAAGCACGCAATCTAGCAGGACAACTGAGCCAACGCAAAAGATGCTGGTACGAGGATGAAGATGGACAGCCACAGCTCCGAGGCGGCACTCTCACCAAATCTCGGATCATCCGCCGCCGTTCAAGCGATGCCACACTGTTGGCCAGTGATATTCACTTCGAGCCTGATGCCCTGGTCGTTCATCGCGGTAGAATTAGATAGCACTCGCGCATTCAGGGATTCAAACAGCCCCTCCTCGTATTACGAGTCGGGGCTTATGTTTTAGAAGCGCCTAGTGAGGGTGCTCGTAGCAACCCATTTTAGGCGTTGATTAACATTCGAGGAAGACGCCGGGTCTCTCCGGTGTCTTGCGCGGATCGGCACCCTCCCGTTCAATCTCGTATGGAATGAGGTAGTCGGTCGGCGATACACTTTCTGGTCCGCATGGCCGCTGCACCGAAGTGAGCTCAAAGCGCACAGCCATACCAGGCACGCTTACCTTCTCCCATAACGTGTATTGAGCATGATCTCGGTGAACCGCCAACTCACGCTCTTTCCGATTCATGATCTGTTTGATCTCAAATTCGATTGCTTCATCGTCATCTCCCAGCTCTTGCGGAAATGATATAACGACCAACTCGAGCGGCCACTCCGGAAAGTCCGTATTGTAGCGCCATCTTTTGACGGTCCAGCTTCGCTCGGCGATCCGGGCCGCTTCTTGCCAGGCTTGATTGAGCAAATTCTCTGGCCTAAGTGAGTAATACTTTAGGAGCTTGAATATAATGGCATAACTCGCGAAGATGACCATCATCACCATCGCAACATGACTACCAATCGACAATTCAGGCAACAAGAGATTTATCACTGCCGCACATGCAACCATCATGATACAAAAGGACCACTTCATCACTCTGCGCATCCTTATGTCCTCCAGTCGAATTGTTAGAGAGCCAGGGTGTCTGCTACTATACCATGATCACCCGATGCCCGCAATCGCTGAACGGTTGATTGTAATAATTTAGAATAAAGCGACAGGCCAATCGCTTCCATGTTGCCATGCTGCTGCTTGCCTAAAACGTTTCCGCCGCCGCGAATTTCCAAATCGCGCAGTGCGATGGTGTAGCCACTGCCGAGTGTATCGGCCTCAACTAATACCTTCAGTCGCTGATGAGCCATTTGACTAAGTGCTGGAGTATCGTGCAGAAAATAAGCATACCCTTGTGTTGCACTGCGGCCGATGCGGCCTCTGATTTGATACAAGTCCGATAAGCCAAAATGATCACACTTATCCACGATTAAGGTGTTAACACGCGGCATGTCGAGCCCACTTTCGATAATGGTAGAGGTGACTAGTACATCGATTTCGCCCCGGATCATCTGTTGCATGGTGGTAGCGAGTCGCATTTCAGGCATCTGCCCATGAGCCACGGCGATTCTGGCATGTGGGACAAGCAGCCTAAGCTCCTTGGCACGAGCCTCAATTGAGGCCACATCGTTATGCAGCACAAATACTTGGCCTTCTCGCTTTAGCTCCGCTTTGACAGCGTTCTTAACCAGCGAATTGTCGCTTTTCGCCACAACTGTTTCAATGGGCAAGCGATTATGAGGTGGGCTTAAAATTAAGCTGATGTCGCGTAGTCCTGAGAGCCCCGAAAACAACGTCCGCGGTATAGGAGTAGCGGAAAGAGTCAGTACATCCACCTCGCTACGAAGCTTTTTCAAATACTCTTTGTGCTTCACCCCAAACTTTTGTTCTTCATCGATAATGACCAATCCGAGGTCCTTAAAATCCACGTCGGCTTGCAACAAGCGATGAGTGCCGATGACGATGTCTGCTGTGCCTTGTTGTATGTCACGTATTGTACGCTCCTCATCAGCGGCTTTGGTAAAACGGCTTAGTGCAGCCACTCGTACCGGCAAATCGCTCAAGCGGGTTTGAAAGGTGGCCAGGTGTTGCTCAACCAGCAAGGTGGTCGGAGCAAGCAGAGCCACTTGGCTGCCGGCACTGGCTACGGCAACTGCAGCCCGCAGCGCCACCTCCGTTTTACCGAAGCCCACATCACCGCAAATCAGCCGATCCATTGGCTTTGGTGAACCAAGATCGCTTAACGAATCGTCAATTGCTTTTTGCTGATCATCGGTTTCGTCGTAGGGAAAACCCTGACTAACTTGCGTAAGCCATGATCCTTGGATCTGTGGAATTGGACGAGTATGCAGTTCGCGCTTGGCGGCCACTATCAACAGATCTTTGGCCAACTTGAACAAATCCTCCTCGACCTTCTTTTTAGTCGCTTGCCAGCGCTTTGATCCGAGCTTAGATAAATGCGGCGCCCGGCTGCCAATGTAATGAGTTAGTTTATTGGTTTGGTCAGGAGGCACAAACAACTCGGCGCCATCGGCAAAATCTAAAATCAAAAACGGCTGATAACGCTCCTCGGATCGCACCTCGGTGGATTCAACGGCATACGGGCTTGGCGCTTTACTATCACCAAACGCGCCGACTTCCCGAAAACCGAGGGTCCGAAACTGGGCGATGCCATGATCCAAATGCACCACATATTGCCCCGGCTGAAATACTGAGCCATCGGAATCGATAATATTCGGCTGCAGTTGAACGTTAGTGACTGCAACTTTTTGTGTACCGATAGCATAGATATGCTCTACCTCATCACCAAAAAAATCGATTATAAGCGGATGCACGTAATTGACTGCATAAATGCGGAGAGAACCTCCGACTACGCTAAACTGGCCGT
Source organism: uncultured Candidatus Saccharibacteria bacterium (assembly GCA_964561525.1). Taxonomy (GTDB): domain Bacteria; phylum Patescibacteriota; class UBA1384; order CAJBMM01; family CAJBMM01; genus CAZLPY01. The sequence continues at coordinate 4,369 of CAZLPY010000007.1, forward strand.
ACGAATGCGCTGCGCTTTCCCGACTATAGCGTGCGTCGGCGAGCCAGCTTATCACATCCTGCAGCTGTATCCGCATACCTATCTGCATGGATAGTGGTTTCGCCACTGGTGTAATTTCCGAATTCGGTATTGACATGCCTTTACTCCCATGCTATAATGCAGCGTTAACATAAAAATGCCGTAGAGAGAATACTATCTACGATGGTCGAAAAGCTATGCCCCTCCTTTGGCTCTACGCCCGCGTAGGTAGTATTCTCTTTATTGCATGGTATGCTATAGTACGATTTAGGTCTCAGAGCGATCAGCCGTTCCCCCTCGGCTGGTCACTCAGGGACCTAATTTTTTAATATGCGTGGTGGCCTTTCATACCCGACCATTTCCGCGTGGCCTTCGGTTTAGGAGGACAGGCAGGAGGCGTCAGGGTGAAACCTCTAGCATCGCGTACTGGCTTAATAATGAAGGTTGAAGAACTTGAGCCCAATTGCAACGGCCGCAATGATAATTATGATGTATATTCCAGAATTGCGCTTTTTAGAAAAGTACCGTACCAAAGCTGCAATAGCTGCAATATTAATAACTACAAACATAGTTATGGCGAAAGTAGAGTAAACCGGAAAAAGCATAACATAAGCCTGCTTGAATATCGCCTCGATAAGAACGATAAGGACAAAAGTCAGAATCGCCTTACCAATATCTGAGATACCAACTGAACCTGCCTTGAGAGCTTTCATAATTATTTTTCTACTTCAACACCCATTGAGCGAGCCGTGCCGGCCACTACTTTCATCGCCCCTTCAACCGTGATGGCGTTTAAATCAGGCATTTTTTGCTCAGCAATTGCCCGAACCTGCTCCAACGTCAGTTTACCAATCTTTTCCTTGCGGGGTGTGGCGGAGCCTTTTTGCACCTTTAAGGCAGCTTTGATCAGCTCGGCTACCGGCGGCTGTTTAGTGATGAAGGTAAACGAGCGATCTTCGTAGATGGTGAGCTCAACCGGGATAACGGTGCTGCCAAGCTCGCGAGTTTGCTCATTAAATTTGGTCAAAAACTCCATCATGTTAATGCCGGTGCCACCTAAAACTGGCCCAACCGGAGGCGCCGGCGTGGCTTTACCAGCGGGAAGTTGAATCTTAACAATTTGTTTAATTGGTTTAGCCATAATTAACCAAGACCTCCTGGCCCCATTACGTTATACAAAAATAAGTACGCTACGACTAAAGTAATAACCATGACGCCGATTACGGAGCGGCGATTTTTTGCGTCAGATTCGGTGGCCAATGTAATAACCCCGTAGGTGAAGGTAGTAAAAAGGGTTAAAGCAGTCCCGCCAAAAAGGATTGGTATCAACGGATCCAGGAAGCGATTTGGGCTATGCCCTGCAGACGGAAAGAGAGTTTGCTTTAGCATGACTGCAATCACAGCACCCAAAATCCCTACTGCTAGCAGATTGACCATCGATCGCAATTTTGGACTTAAATCGTGATACTTCATGCTGCCTTACCCTTAAATTTTCTTCACTTGGAGTGAATCGAGTGTGGTTGGAGTTTCGCGGCCAAACATGTTAACAGAAACTTTGATCTTACCGCGCTGCTGATCAACCTCAATCACTTTGGCTTCAAAGTTCTTTAAGGCACCGTCGGTAATGCGTACCAAGTCGCCAACATCAAATTCAATTTGATATTTCGGCTCTTCAATTCCCATGCGCTTTTTAATGCGCTCTACCTCTTCCTGCGAAATTGGGGTAGGGTGTGTACCGAAACCAATGAAGCCAGTGACATTTGGAGTGTTGCGAACGACGTACCACGAGTCTTCGGTTACCAGCATCTGTACCAAAACATAGCCTGGGAAAATGCGATTTTCAACCGTTTTGCGTTTGCCGTTTTTGATTTCAATTTGCTTTTCCTTCGGTACCAACACCGCAAAAATCTTGTCATTCATATTCATCGATTGAATACGTTGCTCAAGGTTTTGCGCTACTTGATCCTCATAGCCAGCATAGGTGTGGATTACGTACCACAACCGATTATCGACAGGACTTACATCCGTTTCCGGAGCTGTGGGCATCGCAGCCGTCTGCTCTTCAGCTACTTCTTGTACATCTTGTGCCATCTTATCCTCGTAAAATCAAGGCTTGAACTAGTTTGACTAACAATGAATCAATTCCACCCACCAGTAATATAATCACAATCATCGAGATAATCACAATCACAGTGTGCAGTGCAACGGTGCGTGGAGCTGGCCATACTACCCGTTGCAGCTCTGCGAAAACCTCTTTTAAATAATTGGCTGGATTTGTCATGCCTTAGGTGATTCGATAGATTCAATCGCAATTTCGGTATATCCCTGACGATGCCCTTGAGTGCGGCGGTAGCGTTTTTTGGCGTGATGCTTGAATACCCGTATCTTTTTCGCTAAGCCGTGAGCTACAACCGTGCCCTTCACCACCTGTTTGCCGTGCAACGAAAGTGTTTTGTCGTCAAAGATAAGTGTTGGCGCAAGAGTGATTGATGTACCCACAGATTGATCAAGGCTCGCTACGCGGATGCGTTCGCCCTTTGCCACAATAAATTGTTTGCCCCCAATTGCAACAACTGCCTGCATACCACACCTTTAAGCAATGTTTCTATAGCCTGTACAATAACATATCAACGCGGTAAGGTCAAGAGAAACTTGCGTGGTGACTTCCGTGCCCGACTTTTTTCCGCTTAAGCCCGCCTTAAAAGCGGGATTAGCCTGCAGGCGTCGGGTCGGAATCACTAGCATCGCGTGGTGACTTCTTCGACGGCCGTTCCAGGCGATCTTTCGGCGCAGGCAGTCAGATCTTTTACTAAAGGCTGACTACGAGCCGGAAAGTCGACAGAACTGCCAGGCGGAGAATCACTAGCAACGCGTGGTGACTCCGATCGAAAAGCCACTTTGCTTATGCGCCATAAGCGCATTACAAATGGCTAGACAAGCCCCATAGCAATCTGTGTTTCATGTTACCTGTTCCATGATGTATGGTGCTAGTCAAACTGTATCTTTTGTCTCCGTGAAATCACACTTTGCATGATGCCCACCCCAACAAAATTCATAATTAAGGCGGTGCCGCCAGCGCTCATAAACGGCAAAGGAATGCCAGTCACCGGCATTATCCCTAAATTCATGCCAACGTTAATCAGCAATGAAAAAGCGAGCGTCGCTAGATAGCCGTAGGCTAGTAGTGCACCGAATCCATCGCGGGCACTAGCAGCCGCAACGAGCGTTCGCCACAACAAGCCGGCAAACAACAGCAATACGATGCTCGCTCCCAAAAAACCAAGCGCCTCAGCTAGAGCAGCGAAAATAAAATCGGTGTAGGCTTTCGGTAAAAAATTCAACTGCGATAGCTGCCCTACTTCCTTACCCAGTCCCTTGCCAAAAAGTCCGCCGTTACCGATCGCGATAACTGCTTGCCTCACGTTGTAACCCTTGCCGAGTGGGTCAGACTCCGGATTTAAAAATGTGGTGATGCGATCACGTTGATAATCATGCATCAGACGACCAAACGGAGCAACGTTTGCAACCGCTAATCCCCCAACCAACACCAATGCTACCGCCATGGTCATTAATGAGCCGTAGTACACTCGTTTCATGTGCAAACTAAGCACCATAACCAGGGCAGTCATCACTAAGATAATGGCCGTGCCCAAATCGGGCTGTTTCATTACTAAATAAAGTGGCGGAACTAGTAGTGCGGCAGCGATGGCAAACATTTTTGGCTGAACTCTCTCAATATAATGCACCAAAAAAGTGGCGTAGACGATAATTAACGCAATTTTGGCGATCTCCGATGGCTGCAATTGAAATATACGGAAATCAAGCCAGCGAGTAGCACCAAGGCTGGTAGTACCAAATAGTTCGACCGCAATCAATAACACTAAGGTGACGATACCGATGATAGCGGCAAATTGACGCAAGGAACGGTAATCAACGGTGCTGATAAAAAAACAGGCTACCAGGCCAACGACCCCAAATAGTGCTTGTTTAATGGCGAGGCTTGCAATAGAGCGATCGGGACTAGCATAGGTAAGCGACCACAGCACCGCACACCCGATAATCCACAACACAATCGGGAAAGCATACAGCATGATGTCGATGTTACGAAAGCGTTTCAGCATAGTATCCTTTATGCAACTTTCCACCTTCCAGGTGGAAATGATCTTACACCTTTAGGATTGACGTCGATGTCTTTAAAAAAACCTCGGGCTACTTTAATGCGATAGTAATTGCATGTCCGTTAAGATCAATAACTATTCCTTCTGTACCCGCTAGGTGCTCGAACGTTGAACGTGTAGTTGCAGAAACAGTGTTTAATATTTCATGATTGGCAAACAATTGTATTACTTCGGCGTCATCTGACTGCCATTCAACAGTTGCGTGATCTGCCACAGAGAGCCCGGCACTTTTACGAGCACCTTGAATGGCCCGAATCAGCTCTCGTATCATCCCTTCGCGCTTAAGCTCAGGAGTAATGAAAGTATCCAGATAAATAGTTTCATCGCCTTCTCCTGCTCTAACATAGTTATTTCCATCACCACGAAGCGCGCTAGCCATGCGATCACGAGGGTGAAATTCGAGGTCATGGAGATTGAGTTCATTAATAATGATATGAGAATATATGCCCCAATCTGCACTTTCAATGGCGCGACTACTCGCTACCATATGTGATAATGGCTGACGTACTTTAATACCTGCACTCATTCTAGCTTCAAGCCCCTTGGAGACGATGCCCCTCACTATCTTCATGTCCTCAATAACTTCTTGATTTATATCCTCCGCCACTGGCCAGTTACTGGCATGCACTTCATTTCCGGTTAGATTCATAAACATGTTTTCGCTTAAGAACGGCGTAAGCGGTGCCATCAGTTTAGCGGTCCACACCAGTACATGAAACAGCGTGGCAAAAGCGGCGCCTCGATCCGCCACATCTGCGTTTGTCGCACTAAACCGAGCCCGACTGCGGCGCAGGTACCAGGTAGAGGTATCGTCAATCAAATCGGCCAAGCTCCGCGAAGCAGTAAGGGCGTCGTAGGAATCTAATGCGCTCGTAACAACCTCAACTGTTTGATTTAAACGAGCAAGAATCCACTGATCTAGAATATTTTCCGAATCTCGATAATGATGACTACCCTTTTCATAAGTCCACCCAACCTCATTAGAGTAAGAAACAAAAAAGCTATACACGTTCCACCACAACAGCAGCACGCGACGTTGCACAGTTTGCAAATCTTTTTCATTGAATAATTTTGGCTCACCGGCCGGATTGATCGAATAAAAATAAAACCGCACCGCGTCAGCCCCATATTTTTCGATTAATTGCCAGGGGTCAACAATGTTACCCTTAGATTTACTCATTTTTTTGCCATGTTCATCAAGCACATGCCCTAGACAAATCACATTTTTGTAAGGAGCCTCCTTGCCCATTAACGTGGCTACCGCGAGCAAGGTGTAAAACCAGCCACGGGTTTGATCAATCGCCTCAGAGATGTAATCAGCTGGATAATGTACGCCAAATTCCTCAACACTTCCTGCACCTTGCGGGTATCCTACTTGCGCAAACGGCATCGATCCGGAATCCAGCCACACATCGGCTACTTCTTTAACTCGCTTAGCTACTTTGCCGCAATGTTCACATTGAATCTCGATATCATCAATGTAGGGCCGGTGTATATCCACCTCGCCTTTTTCATTAAACGGCCAGTTTGGCATGGTGAGCTGGCGTAATTCTCCTGGTTTTACACATCTCTGCCAGTTTTTATCGTGGATGATTTCTTCTCCCCACAAGTTTTCCAGGGACGTCTCGAGGGAATACAACGGGTCTGCATGAGAGATAAACAGTATAGATTTATTGGGGTGGGCTCTTAGCACTTCCCGGACTGCAGTAACTGTACGCGCCCGCACGTCATCGAGATTCTCTCCCCCTTCTGGACGCTTTGTTAGTAGAGCTATCGAAGGGTAGCCGCCCAAAAATTGAAAATATTCCTCATCGGGTCGATCATTGAAGATTCCAACCCCTACATCATTCAAACGAGCATCTACTATAATCTCAGCACCGGTCTGCTCGTGGACAATCTGTGCAGTTTCTTTTGCCCGCACCAAGTCAGAGGTTATGATTAGATCAATATGCGTATTTTCTAGCTGCTCAGCTGCCTTCTCTGCCTGGGCCCGGCCGGTCTCCGTTAAATGATAAGGTGTACGCTCCGGCGCGCTCGAATTAATAGCTCTAACATTTTTTTCGGATTCGCCGTGTCGCATAACATAAAACTCTCGGTCTGCAACACTCGGAGCTTGAAGTGAATCGACAACGGTCAAATGCCCTTCTTCGCACTGCCAAAATGGCAGCGGGGTACCCCAGTAACGCTCACGGGAAATAGCCCAATCCTTGGCGTTTTCCAGCCACTCCCCCATTCGCCCTTCTTTGATCGATTTAGGCTCCCAATTCACCGAGTTATTACGTTTGATCATTTCATCACGCAAGGCCGACATGCGGATAAACCACGAGTCACGAGCGTAATAAAGCAATGCGGTGTCGCAGCGCCAACAAAACGGGTAATCGTGCGCGTGAGGCTCGCTCTTAAGTAATAGGCCTCGGGATCGTAAACTATCGATAATCATTTTTTCGGTTTCAGCCGCTTTGACATAACGACCCGCTAGATCCTCGGTAACATGCGACAAAAAGCGACCGTCCTCACCTACCGTATGCTCGGTCGGCAAGCCAACTTGTACACCCAGGTTATAATCGTCCTCGCCATACATCACCGCGGTGTGTACTACTCCAGTGCCATCTTCAGTATTCACAAAATCAGCCTCGTAGATGCGAAAAGCTTTGCCGTTATCGTCGATCACATTCGGAAACAGCGGCTCGTACTGCAAGCCAACTAAATCAGAACCTTTTAGGGTAGATTTTAGGTCATAGGACGTAGATCGTAGAAAATCTAGTCTATCGTTGGCTAAAATATAGACCTCCTTATTAGCTTCCACTACCGCATAATCAATATCTCGGCCAATTGCCAAGGCAACGTTGCCCGGCAATGTCCATGGGGTCGTAGTCCAAGCCAGTATATAGGCCGGCTTATCAGCCGGAATTTTTAATTTTAAATTTTTAATTTTAAATTTAACGTACACGGATTGGTCAGTGACATTTTTATATCCCTGCGCCACTTCGTGAGATGACAACGCAGTACCACAGCGAGTGCAGTACGGCACCACTTTGTGGCCAAGATAGAGCATCGGGCGGCCGAGCGGATCTTTTTGTGTCGAGACATGCTTCAGAATAGCCCAGACGGATTCGATATATGAATTTTCGTAGGTAATGTAGGGCTGCTCCAAATCAAGCCAAAAGCCAATGCGCTCGGTTAGTTTTTCCCAGGCTTCCTTAAAACTCCACACATCTTTGCGGCACTCTTCATTAAACTTGGCGATGCCATACGCCTCAATCTCTTTTTTGTTTTTAAGACCTAATTTCTTCTCTACCTGCAATTCCACTGGCAAGCCGTGAGTATCCCAGCCAGCTTTTCGATCTACTCGCCTACCCCGCATGGTTTGATAGCGCGGAATTAAATCCTTAAAAGCCCGCGTTTCGACGTGATGAAAGCCGGGCGCGGCATTTGCGGTCGGCGGGCCTTCAAAAAATACAAACGGCTTGCCGTCTTTGCGCAATTCTTGCACTTTTTGAAATGTACTACTACGCCGCCAGTACTCAAGCACTTCTTGCTCGAGCTTATTAAAATCGACTTTCGGGTCCACTTGTTCGAACATATGTGTTTCCTTAAACTTAGATGGTGACCGGGCCCTCGTAGCTTGAAAAGCGGAGTGGGCTGGATCTACCTGTTTAAACATAAGTGACCTTACTTTATCAGAAAATCGCTCCCGCGCTAAGCGCCAATTGACTTTTGATTAGAATGTGGTATTTTACTAGTATCCTTATCGCCGGGTGTTTAAGGAATCGCCCTCTAACAACTTATGAGCTGCTTGATTCACCCCGGAAACATCAAGCAACAAGGAGCATCCGATGAAACTTCCGAGCGTTGCATGCCTTCGCAAGGTATTCGGCCTGTGCATCGTAGGAATGGCTATCGAGGTCGTACTGTTCGCTCTCGGAGTAATTCCGATGAGGCCTGCCCACGGCCAGCACATCCCTTTTCGTCTCATCAACCATTCCCCAGCCACCCTTCAATGGGAAACGGCCCGCCACGAGGCATTGACCAAGATTCTGTTCATTCAGACCACCTTCAAACGTATCCAAGCCACTGGCCAGGGAGATACATCCGCACAAGAGGCGGCGAAACGTGCGGTAGCAGACGCGAAGGCGGCTATGCAAGTGATGCTCGAAAAGGAAGCGCCGATGCTGCTCGAGCGCCTGCAACACTGCTTCAGGCCAATCTTTAGCAAAAGTCTGAGCGAGCTCACTGAGTGCTTCGAAAAATGGTACCCCGCGCAGCCGTTTGCCGGAGGCACCTTTCCGGCCGGCTACCGTGGCGTGTGGTGGGATTTTTTTGCAGACAAGCTGTGCGCCGATTACTTCTTGGCAACTGATACTGCGCCCATGACACTGATGACAATAGGCCGCTTGTCTGAACCCGCCGAGCCCTTTGGCCCGCTTTCTCTGACGGAAACCAAGCAAAAGGCACCACAGTATTTGGGAGTAGTGGCAATGCGCAACTACCCAAATCATCTCCTCATGGTGGCCGTCCGGTTCGACCAAGGCAAAGAGGAATCCATGACGCTCATCGAGCCGGTTAAGGATGGCGAAAAGCTTGACCCGTGGAAATGTCCCGGGTGGCGCACGTTCTTCGACTTTGACGCCGAAACCGGCAAAACGCGCTACTGCCCGATCCAGATCAAATCGAGCGAAATCCGGCCTTAAGGCCAATACGAAGTACATGCACCGCGTTCGACCCACGCGGTGTTTTTTTATGATCGTGATAAACTAACGCTCATATTCGTTACGTTCGTCGAAGCCTGCAGAAGCTAAGCCACATGAAACCAATCGCCTTGCGGAGTTATTCCCCCGCGGGCGGTATTTTATTTTTTAAAATAATGTAGTATATTATATTTGCAACGTTCGTTGGCGCAGCAGCGAACATGCATGATAGGTGGCCGACCTCTTCGACCATCGACGCCGGGCGGGTTACTCACTTAACTCGCCTGGCTTTTATATTATCCAAAATCCCGAAGTGTGATGCGTTAACCATTCACTTTAGCGGATACAAGTGCCAAATGCATGTGTATCGTACGTGATTTAGGGCAAATCGTGTTTGATTAATGCCCATCATTAGGGCTTTTTTGTTTACTCATTGACATAAGCCAACATAAATTATAAAATAACATCGCTTGCACATCCGGATACAAGCGTAATACCTTGACATATCCACGACTCCCCCGGTAGAGTCATAGAAAGCAAAGGGGACTGTTCAATGACCAGACGAGAGTTTCTTTCCGGGTCGGCTGCAGGCATAATACTTCCCGCTACTGCCGACAATCCTGAGACTCGTGAGGAAGTGAACTGGTTTACCCAACGCAATGGCCAAAAGGTGATTGTCTGGGAATCAGATACCATCCAGCGTGGCATGGCCATTGATACGATCGTGGTACACGAATACGCCAATGAACCTGGCACCGAAACCAACATCACACCCGCCAGCCACTCGGCACTTGAATATAGCCCCGGGCGCGTCTATGCAGAAGCGTGGAAAACCCAAACACACAATCCTGATGCGCGCGGAATGCCTATTCAATCGGGCCACTTCCGCTTGATCGGTGGTGTGCTGACGGAGGTGTATTACACCTACCATAAGCTCATCTACACCGACGGCCGCGCGATCGACCTCTTGCACGACGGCAGCGACCCGGAACGTCCGTGGGAAATAGGGTGGCACGCCAAACATTGGCCGACGAATTGTCGGTCTGTAGCTGTATGCTTGGTCGGTAAATTCGAAGGAATAGCTCGCCCTTCAGACGCGCAAATGAAAGCGCTGGCCGAAATCATTCGCGCATGGGTAGACCAGTTCCAAAAAACCGGAGTTAACGACAACGATATCCGCATCATTTCGCACCAGCAGGCAGCAGCCTTGGGCGGTTTTGCCCGCGGTTGTCCCGGACCTTGGTTTGCCAACGGTGGCCAGCAAGAGCTAATCCGCATGGCCGGTCTTGGCGATTTCCTCAGGGATAATCCAAACGCGATTGTACCTCATCGCGATCCCTTGCCGCAAATTGTGCGGTAAATTCCACATTCAGGGAGACATTTATGAAGGCCGTTACGGTTGTTTTTTTTCTTGGCCTACTTGGCCTCACGGCAATCTCATATGCTATGCCCGACGCTCGTGGTGACAACGCTCAACTTATGGTTCGGAAGAGCCCCAAGGAGAGAAAGATTCATGAAGGCAAGTCCTTCGAGTTGACCTTTGAGGCCCTTAATACCGGCACCAAGCCGTGGAAACGCGACTACCACTACTATGCTCTTGGCGTTGGAAATCGCGGTCGTCTCAAGCAGAATCCGACCGGCTTTCGCATCACGAAGCAGCATGCGCCGGATGTACCCGATTCGGATCATAACCGCATTATGCTCGAGAACACCGAAGTAGTAGGACGTGGCGCAAAACACCTCTTTCGAGCCGAGTTCAGCCATGACCTAAAGGCTGGCCAGATACTCGAAATCGAAGCTCGCATGGTGATCGAGGACGGCCAGGCTGATGGCTGGCGCGATGGCTGGTTCGGCCAGTCGACAATCATCACTCTCATAGTCGTCAGATGACGCCGGTGCGGCGGGTGTTTTACATCGCTCGGGTTATCTACGCGCTAATCAGCCTTCTGCTTCTATTCTGGGTCGTCACTCACCAATCAAGTGAACAAACTCACTCCAACCAAGTCACTAACAAGCGGTAATGCGTCGCCAACAGGGCAAGATTCAACTCGAATCTCGCCCTGTTTTAATTTTCTGATTCAAATCAAGAAACATATTTCTTCTTCGACATCATTTTTCGTCCGGCATGTTGACACAGTTCGCGAAAAAGACTATAATAATTGTTCCTTAACAACCAAAACGGATTGCGAGGGCCGTTTAATCCCCTTGCCCTACTTGCTCATTCCGAGCAAAGGAGTGATATGCAGTGTCAAAAATACCTCTTATCGGAATCCTCGGCGATACCAATACAGTGCACCGTGGCGGTCCCGACTATGGGGTCGATGTCTGGCAAACCGAAGTTCACCTGGCTTACGCCGAGCGCATCGCTGCGGCCGGCGGTATACCGATGGTCATGCCGAATCTCGATCCCAAATCCGTCCTCCAGATGTTGAGCAAAGTGGACGGGGTGCTGATGGCCGGTGGGTATGACCATCTTTCACATGAGGGCGACGGCTGCTACGGCGGTCCGCTCTCGGAAGATTTGATGGCCAAGCTGGAACAGGGAGATAGACGGCGACAGTCCATCGAAGGGGTGCTCATCCGCACTGCGGTACAAATGAACAAGCCTCTCTTCGGGATTTGCCGCGGAATGCAGGCCATGAATGTGACCTTCGGCGGTACGCTCTACGCCGACATCCCCTCGCAGATCGACGGGGCGATCGATCACAACCGCACCAGCAATCCACAGCGCTTCCAGGCTGTACATGAAGTGGACGTCACAGGAGTACGGCTCGCCGACATCGTGCACTCACGTACGATAGCTGTCAACAGCCGTCACCACCAAGCGGGTCGGGATATCGGCCGGAACATTAGCCGTGCCGGCGTATGCCGAGACGACAACGTCGTTGAGGCCATTCAGATCCATAACCATCCGTTCGCCATCGGGGTGCAGTGGCACCCGGAAGACATGGAGGATGAGGCGTCCGAGCTGCTATTCAAGGCCTTCGTCAAGGCCTGCAGCGTCTCACTATAGCCAGCGGCGAGCTGAACTTAACGCTCCGTGTCATTTGACACGGAGCGATTCTTTTTGCCCAAACTACCTATTATTAGAGCAAGCCTGAATGTTTTAGACAAACGCCTTATACCTGTCCGGCTTTTCCTTCGCGGGAATGACAGACTGAAAGCTCATGCAGAAGACCCGAGTTCATCCAGCGCTTCGTTGACAAGTAAATCTGCAATTTTATTTTTTTCTCGTGGTACATGCTGAAACACCACTTCCCCACCTAAATCATTTACCAGTGCGTGTATTTGGTTGAACCAAGGACGTAACTCGGCATTTTTCATCTTATAATGCCCTTGCAATTGCTTTACCACCAGCTCCGAATCAAGATGTGCCAGCACTTTGGCGCTTCCATAACCTTGTTTTACCCACTGCAGCGCCATAACCAATGCCTGATACTCGGCCTGATTGTTAGTAGTGACGCCAATAGTTTTTTTGAGACGGATTAGCTCATCGCCTACTTCATTAAAGATGACGGCACCAATAGCCGCCGGGCCAGGATTACCCCGTGATCCCCCATCAGTAAACATGGTAATAAATTGCACGCTAGATCCTAGACTTTTTATATTTTACTGATATAATATTGAACTATAGTGCTTACAGGCACTGATTCTTTCACATCATATCACATCAGTGAGGCATTCATGCTTACAAAAGATCAAATTCTCTTGGCTATTGCCCAGATTCCACCTTCCAAGCGCCATAATCAGCATAGTGGATTTGTCTATGCTCGTCAGGCGTTTATGCATGTTATGAATCATCCAGATATTTATCCAGACGGATGGGCGGAACTGGTAAAAGAAGTGGATCAGCTCATAGCGCTCACCGATTCCCTTGAGCCTGTGATATCAACCAAGCAATCCTCCGTTCCAATACCCCATAAAACCAAACCCCAAACGTGGTGGACAAAGGAGAAGGCTCTTGCAGAGATAATGGCAATACCAGAGCACCATCGCCATGCCCGAGCTATGCAACACCATCACATCAATCTCTATCGCACACTGGCTACCCATCATAATCGATGGTTCCCGGAAGCAGCGACTGATTGCTGGACCTGGGAGGATACCGTTAAAGCTTTGGGATGGGACCCGCAGGTGGTGTGCCAGCATCATCGGCATTCGATAGCGAGCATTGTGGCTCTGATCGCACAACGCGTCAGAGACGATGTACCGCTCGATCCGGCGTCGATGGTCGAGGAAGATCCTCACTTAGCGAATGTAATAGCTGCAGCTGGACGGATCAAAACGTGGCCAGGCAAATGCATTGGCTGGGCTGGTGCCCTAGAGGCAGCGGGCCTCGAGCCATCGCATTACATGCGTTTGACTAGGGCATCCTTTAAGCCTGAGCTTGGTATCATGGCATTCAAACAAATACCACAGATCACTCAAGATCAGATCACCAAGTTCATCCGTCGGACTTATCGCGAAAATCGCGAGCACCTCTTGCCAGGCTTGATACGACATATTACGGATGGCCTACCATACTACCGCGCCGCAACGTATCGCTATCGGAACGACTGGCCGAAGTACTACGGATGGTGCGGGGCGATTGTGGCGGCGGGGTTTGACCCACCGGCGATCGGCATCACCGTCAAGCGCAATATGATTAAATCGTAGTATCGATATGAGCGAGGTTTTGTTTTTTCAGGCCGGGAATTTTGTCCCGGCTTATTTTTTTAATCCTTCAGTAAACACTTTACGAATCACTTCATCGGCCTCGACGTCCTGAAACGAAAAATCTTGCACAGGAAAATCATCAAGCAGTTTTTTTACCACATTATTCACGTTATTTTTTGGCACAATCAGCTTGGCCTCATTTGGACTAAAATCCTGCACTTCACCGAGCTTCTGCAGATCACTTTGCTCAACCGGTTGTTCAAAGCTCACGCGAATAGTGCGCTCGGTTTCGTAGCGCTTGAGTAAATTATCGAGCGCGTCATCAAATATTACGTCGCCTTTGTTAATGATGATCACACGCTCGCACAAAGCCGCTATGTCCTCCATATAATGACTGGTCAAAAGAATCGTCACCTTTTCTTCTTCATTATATTTTTTCAAAAACTCTCTGATCGCTTTTTGCGATATCACATCCAGCCCAATAGTGGGCTCATCCAAAAATAGCACCCGTGGCTTATGGATTAAAGCAGCGATTAACTCCATTTTCATGCGCTCACCCAAACTAAGCCGGCGCACTTGAGTCGTCAACAGACTTACTACATCGAGCGTTTCGGCTAAGTGCCTGACCCACTTTCGCGTTTCTTCAAGATTGAGGTCGTAGATATCCGTCAATAAATCGAACGAATCCTGAGCCGGCAAATCAAACCACAGCTGCGCCTTTTGCCCCATCACAATGGCCATCCGTTTTTGGAACGCTGCTTCTCTGCTCCATGGCACGTGCCCTAAGACCTTCGCTTCTCCAGAGGTTGGGTAGAGGATGCCGGAGAGCATCTTCAGTGTTGTAGTCTTTCCGGCCCCATTCGGCCCCAAAAATCCCACAAATTCCCCTTGCTGAATTGTGAAGGACACGTTGTTAACCGCTACTTTTTCGGTATATTTTCGAGCAAATAAGCTGGTAAGCACGTTTAAGAACCCGGGCTCCCGCTTGAAAACCTGATACACCTTGCGCAGATTTTTGACTTCAATGACTGGTTGCATAGTTCTCCTAGAATTTAGAATAATTACGTTAGAATCTAGCGGACTTTTGTTGATCGGATTAATGCGTTGAGTAATTTATGTACTTCTACTGACAAATCAGCAACTTTTGCAAACTCTTCCTTCGAAATATAGTGTATATCTCGTGCGATTAAAAGCTGGTTTTGCAACTCTGTCAAGGATCCACGCCCCATGGTGTAAAATTGCATTTTTTCTTTTGAGCCATTTCTGCTAAATCCTTCAGCAATGTTTGATGTTATCGAAACCGCGCTGCGTTGTATTTGCGATGTCAAACCAAAATTCTCATTATTAGGAAGCTGACCAGTTATTTTATAGATATTCAACACAGGAGCATGGCCTTTTTGCCATGTTTTCAGATCAGTAAAACGAGTAATTTTTTGATTTTCTTCCATACCTACCTTCTATATTCAATCGTCTAAATTCTAACTACTTGCACTGCTATATGCCCGGAGCCCCTGAAACCAAAATGCACGGGACAGCATGAAGAAGAGAGGGGCAAGAGCCATACCGGCCAGCAGCCACGGCACAATTGGCGCTTTTCCGAGCAAAACAAGCGCTGGTACTGTGGCAAAAAAGGCCAGTGGGATGACATAAAACACCAGCTTTTGCATTACTCCACCAAAGATATTGAGTGGATAGCGCGCTACGACGTACGTTACATCAACCAACACTGGCAAATTTTCTACCCTGATGAACCAAAATGATAACGTATGTACTAGCATCGAGATGCTGTAATACAGCACCGCGCCGCAAGCCACTAATATCAACCCAGCCAGTATGCGTAGAGGGTCAAGTTGGTACGGAATCTGGCTTAACCCATAGCTGATCGCAACCAACCCAACCCCGCACACACTAATATCATTCAAACTAAAGCGACGGAATACCAGGTGAAATTGACTATCGATTGGTTTGGTCACGACGTAATCCATTGATCCGTCGCGCACTAAACCAGGAATGGCTTCAATGTTTCGTCCCACAAACGTCGTTAATGCTCCATCAGTCAGCTCAAAAATGCCAAAAATGATGTAAATTTCTGCCTTCGACCATCCTGCGACGTAATTTGTGTTATAAAAAATGGTCGATATAACTACTACATACGCCAAAATCCAAATAGCGTTGATAAACAGGCCGAGCAAAAAATCGCCGCGAAAACCGGCCTGTGCTGCCACCGAGGTTTTAATAAAGTTCCTGATTAGCCGTAAGTACTGCGCCATTATTTTCCTAATTCCTTATGTTTCGTGTTCCATGTTTCATGATTTATGACTCATGACTCATGCTATTGTCCGATGGCCGAGTAGTGCTTGAGGCCAGTACGGTACACCAACTGCCCGATCAAAAACAGTACCGCCATCCATACCACCCCACTGAGCAGCAATGCTTGCACGCTTTGCGTATGCCCCACGAAGTACTCCAGTGGTACCGACATCACAAAGTGAAATGGCAGTATCTCGGCCGAGGTGCGAAGGAATGGTGGCATTAGGCTAACCGGGACTAACTGGCCTGAAAGCATCAGGTTTGCCAGCAAAAACAGCGTGGTTACGGCCCGACTTTCCTCTAGAAACAGTGCCACTGAACCAATTGCAAACCCGATAAAAAATGAAATAAGGTGTCCCATGATGATCAGTAAAATGAGCGTAGCATCAATATGCACCGAAGTGGCGGCAAAATCGCGAAAATAAATTGCTACCAGCACCAGTAAAAACGGCACAAATATGAGGCTGCGAAACAGGCGCCAGCTTAAGTTGGCGATAAACTGGTAGGAAAAGTAATCGAGTGGTCGCACTAAATAAAACGATAATTTGCCATCTTTGATTTCCTGACCCATATCAAACCCAATCGCTGAGGTGGTGATGTTAGCTAAGATGATGGCGCCCAAAAAGTACACAATCAAACTGGCCTGGTTAAACTGGCCGACACTCCTGCCACCGCTAGCCGCAACCCATACGTATGCGGTGGTCATGGTGGGGATGACCGCGGTTAAAATCCAAATCACCGCCTGCGCACGGTAGTTCAGGTTATCCTTAAATAATATTGAAAATACGGCCTTAAGTTTGCGCATAGTAATACCTTATCATAAAGGAACGCCGGGAAGCTAAAAGCCGCCCGGCGTAATGCAAGGGATGAGTAAGTGGTTTGTTGATGCGGTCCACCTCCGCCCGGACATCCCCTACGACGCGAACAGGTTATTCCAATTCATAAGCGGAACTTCCCCTTTCGTGTTTGAAACAGTTGTACCATTTGCTCGACCAAAAAGCAATTACAACCCCATGGTGGATTTTACGACGTCGAGAGTTTTGATGGCCTCTTGCCTCGCATCTTTGGTACCTTGCTCTAAAATGCCATCGAGTAAATCGGGTTTTCGATAGAGCTTTCCTCGATCGCGGATCGGTTCGAGGAATGTGTTCAGCGCCTTAGCCAGCTTTTTTTTCACTTCCACGTCCCCTACTGCGCCGGCCCGATAGCGTGTTTTGAGATCTTCTACCTCACCAATATTTGCATTAAACAGATCGTGATACGTAAACACTGGATTACCCTCTACCTTCCCAAAGTCAGTGGGGCGGATGCGCAGTGGATCGGTGTACATTCGCATCACCTTTTTTTCCACTACTTCGGGATCATCAAACAACCCGATGGTGTTCCCAAGGCTTTTGGACATTTTGGCCGCGCCATCGGTGCCAACCAGAGTTTCATCACCCGAGAGCAGTGCTTTTGGGAGCGGAAAAACAGAGCCGTACAGGTGATTAAACCGCTCCGCCAACTCCCGTGTTACTTCCAGATGACTGGCTTGGTCCTTACCCACCGGCACGGTATCGGCCCGCACCATCAAAATGTCCGCCGCTTGTAACACAGGGTAGCCCAGCAGGCCGTAAGAAGGCTCGGCGATGTGTAGATTATCCAACTGCTCTTTTAAGGTGGGCACACGCTGCAAGCGTGGCACGCTAACCAACATACCAAGAATAATAGCGAGCTCTGCCACTTCCGGAATGGAGGATTGGCGATAGATCACCACTTTTTTTGGGTCAAGCCCAACCGCTAAATAGGTCAAGACTTGCTCGCGAATGCGCGCTTGCAGATCCTTCAAATCGTTTTTGTCTGGGCGTGTGGTAAGAGTGTGCAAATCGGCTACGATGATGAAGGTTTGATATTCGTGCTGCAACTCCACCCGTTTTTGCAAACTGCCCACATAATGCCCAATGTGCATCGCTCCGGTCGGGCGGTCTCCTGTTAGAATACGACGAGCCTCAGTCATTATGTAGCTCCATGGCTGTCTGATTATAAACTGAGGCCAGATCCTCCCGTAGCTTTATGCGTAGGAGGATGGGTCGATCGCCGGTAAGAATACGTTTTATATCAGACATTTATAGTCCTTACTAAACTGTAGTAAAATCTCAAACGAGATCCGTCCCTGCGTAGCCTTTGGCGTAGGGGGATCAGTTGGTCACCTGTCAAGATTCTCTTTTCCATACCTTCAAATTAGACGAATTGTGCTTAGACTGCAAGCCGTAGCACTAACAACCCCATCAGTTCAACCATTTGACCTCAGTCAGATCCGTGAAATCATAAATTTCACAATTTTGAACTGAGGAGGTTATATTTGACCTATTAGTCCAATTTGACCTATACTATGCAATAATTTTTTGTATCTGCCACTTGACAAAATTATCAATTTAGTTTATTCTCCAGTTAAATTGAGTGATGTATGACGTTATTTGACGTTTTGGAGCACAATTTGTAAATGCGAATCCGGCGCTATTGCCCTTGTGGCACAAGCGCATTTTTTCGTATCTTATTATTGACTTTTTGCTTCTCATATTGTTGAAACGTCCTTATAATAGAGTCACTAAATTTAAGTACCTTGATAATTTAATCGTTCCCCCTTTTTGTCACCTAGTGCTGCTGAAGAAACTCGGCAGAATCAAACCTTGCTGAGTTTTCAAGCAGCACTCAAATTTTGCCCAGATGGGCAGATACGACAAGGGGGATAGCATCATGTTTGGTAGCAAGCGAGCTATGCTCGCGCAGTTTGCCGTGTGCGCGGTGGCCATTCTGGCCATTGCATCCTGCGGCGGAGGTGGTGGAGGCAACAATTCGGGGCCTCCTCCCATGCGAGTAGTCATCACGCCCAACTCGCCAACCACCAAAGCGGGCGGGCAAACGGTGACCTTTACGGCCACTGTGCAAAACGACCCGAATCATCGTGGTGTTACTTGGTCATTCAGCCAGGGCACCGCGAAGGGCACGTTCGACACTGTCGCTGGCGTCTACACATCGCCGGCCTTTCAGACCATCGACGGCCTGAAGGATACCGTCAGCGCAGCTAGCGTGGCGGACAGCACAAAGTCGGATACCACTCAGGTGACCGTGAGCGCCAACAGCGGCAGCGGTAACATCGGAGTAAATTAGAAGGGAGGACACATTCATGCGACTCAAATTGTTCCTCGTTGGGATAGCCTTGCTTGCAGCCTTGTTCGGCTGCGGGGGAGGTTCATCCTCCAATACGACGCGCAGCGGGAAATTTCAGGTCACGATTAAGTGGCCCAATCGTCCCGGGCGCCTGGTGCCAGTCGGCGCTAATTCAGCGCGAGTGGCGGTAACGCTTCCCGCTCCATTCCCGGAGCTCGACGTGATCGTCAATCGCGTACCTGGTCAGCCTCTTAGCACGGCGACGGTAACGGTACAGGAAGGCAACTTCCCTACCACTGCAACCGCTCATCCTGGGCTAAACGGCGTCGGGGTGGCACAAGCCATGGGTTCGTCGATGTTGAACATCGTGGCCGGTCGGACAACTAATCTGACCATCACCATGGACAGCACTATCACCAGTGCGAGCATCACCACCAACGGCACTTCGGTGCAAATCGGTGGCACAATGCAGTTCGGCAGCGCCTTCAAGGACGCCGCCGGCAACACGGTAATAGTTCACCCGTCCGTTATTCAATGGACGAGCGACAACACGGCCGTCGCGACCGTTGATGCAAATGGCCTGGTTAGTGGCGTAAGCGTCGGCCCTGCCAACATCACGGTGAAGGATACGGAATCCGGCAAATCGGCAACCGTTGCGGTAACGGTGACCAACGTCGTCGGCCCCGCCAAACCGCTCATCCTATCGGATCAGCAAAAATATCCGCCGGTGCCTGCCATTGGCAGCATCGATTGGAGTTGCTGGCTCGCCGGTGGGCGTTACGCAACTTATGGAGCCTTAACTTTGAGAATCTACGCCGCTGATAAATCAGGCACTGTCCTGAAAACATACTCCGGCTTGACTCAAAATTTCGGCATTCCTGACGTAACTCCTGGCGGGAAAATCGTGATTCCCGACCCGAGCAACGGTGGCAGTATAGTGGTCGTTGATACAAACGATCTCAACGCTACGCCCACAACCCTCTCCGGCCTTGGATTCGTCCAAACCGCTTGCATCGTTCGCGGTAGCGCAAAAATTGCGCTCCTTGCAAGCAACGTCGGAATATTCGAGGCCGACGTTAGCGGTATCCAGCCGAAGCTAAATCGCCCGTCATTTGGGCCTTTAGCAACAAGTATCGCTTCGGACGGGTCGAGAATCTGGATTGTGGGGGCCACCGGATCGATCGAAGAACTCGATTGGAACGGAAACCACGTCAGAACTCTTGGCAATCCCGGTAACGTATTCGCGATGTGCCTTGCCAATACGGTCAATACACTAACCACGACGGCGGGTGGAGTGTTGATAAACTGGGATTTGGACCAAAATAACGAAATTCCGAACTCCAGAGTTCCGCCTCCTTCCGGAGTAACAGCTTGGCGGGCTATTGGTCGGAATCTCAACGACACAACCAAAGAGCGTAAGCTCGGCGCAACAAACGATTCCAACTTGCGTTCGCTAGAGCTCTGACGGTCTACGCCGACAAAAACCGGCACTGCCTCGCTTTCCCATTCGGGATAGCGGGGCTTTTTTATTAGATTAAGGACAATCCTTACCGTTTAAACACTCTACCAAATATTGATACTTGGTAGATTTTATTGAGAAAAGGACTGCCCTTGTTACTGCGGTTGAGTAAGCGCATTTCCTGCATACACAGCGTAGTCAAACAATCCAAGTAACGCACCGGTGCGGCGGTCAATATCTGCTTCCAGGCGCCGCTTCACCCCGGCAAAGTAACCAATCGATTGCAAACGTGCGGTGTCACCCTTAAAGTAAGTATATTTATTTGTCGTAGCATTGAAAAATGCAAGCGAAATGTGTGAATTGGCATTCGATTTGATGCGTAATTTTGTTATTGGAGCAACAGCGTTAGTTACCGGATAGGCAGTATAGCCACCATGTATAGGTCCTGATTGCAAATTAGCTATAGCTACGTCTGTAGTTGTCTCATTGAGCGGATTTGCTGATGGCTGACGATAAATAGTTAGTTGCAGAAAATCATTTACCCCGCAACTTCCAGAATCACACGTCCAGTAAAACCGTAATTCATCCGGTGCCTCTGGATCGTTGGGCTGATACAGCACAAACTCCCGCACCCCATCTTTTGGCAAGGCCGCCGCTGTGTTGGCACTTGCGTCCACCGGATCACCGCTGGCGTTCACGGTACCAAACGATTTAGTGCGGCTGGTGATACGCAGATCGTAAATGAAGTCATTGGGCGAGCCTAACAGTGAGTCACCATGCGGGGCGGGCCCGAATGCGTGATTTAAGTTACCGTTGTTGCACTGCGTACTATCCTTGGTGTCATGCAAGGCAAAAGTGCTCCCGCCACAAGTGCCGGAATAGGCCGCTGAGGCAACGCGGATTCGACTAGGGAACGATTGTGGCGCGCCGGCCGCCAAATCGGCAATACTTAAATTGGAGTTAAAGCCGGTCGCCCCGTAGCCGGTTGGAGCACTCTGCAAATCGGTATAATCGCAAGGGCCCGTTGGCGCAAGCTTGTGTGGCTGGCCAAAATAGCAGGTTGGCACCTCAATGTTGTGATCGGCTGCAATGCGCGCTAGGCCGTCCTCTAGGCCTGCTTCCGCCACGTAGTAGGCACCGAGCGTATTTTCATTGGCGTTGACCACCCGAGCTTCCCGCACCGTGCTCCGACCGATATAGAACGCCAAGGAGGCCACTAAGCCGATGATCAGCAAGGTAAAGATGAGGGCAGAGCCTCGGGAAGTGCGGAGGCTGTAGGTCGCCTGCCCCTCGAAGCTTTGGCGAAGTGGGGTAGGTCGTAGCCAAACCAGTCCCTGTCCGGCAAATTTTTTAATTTTAATTTTTAATTTTTTATTTTGCATTATTGGCACCCCACCGTCGGGTCGGTGAATTTACTACATTGTGGATAGGCAAATTTGTAATCGCGCGAGGTGATTGAGGTTTGATATGAGCTGACTAATGTAGCATCGCTAATCGGCGCAAGCTGCATAGTGATAGTAACGTAGGGCTGCGCCTGCACACCGTACGATAACACCTGCCCGTTGGTGGCTGAGACCGGATTGTTATCAAACACTGTGCCTTGTGCATTGATGCCACTAAACTTGAGTGACACCAAGCTCGCCTCTGACGACAAAAACTGCCCAGCGCTCTTCCAGGTAGCAGGGTCATAGCGCGGAATTTGAGTTGCGTCCGGGCCTACCGCTTGCATACGCCACATTCCAAGCGCAGCACTACCGGCAGGGTCTTTGCCCAGGTACATCCACGCATAGCCTTGCGTATCTGACGGAGTCGGAATAATGATGCCGGTGGCAGCGCCACCAGTGGTCACATCTGGCAACTTGATTTGCCCGGTGACAAAGCCATTGACGAGCAAAAAGCTAGTACCGTCGTATTCGGTTGTTGGGGAGCCTCCACTCGCCAACTGATAGTCCGTAGCAAGCATTTTAATGCGGCTTGAGCCAGCAGCGCGCAGTTGCAGGGTGAAAAAATCTAAAAACGTTCGAGCGGAGTTCCTCACTACCCGATCCTGACCAGAGGAAGTACCAAACGAAATGGAATCGGTAAATGCACCAACCGAAAGCACCACGATGGCGGTGAAGATAGCGGAGGCGATCAGGATTTCAATTAAAGTAAAACCGGATTTTGCACCACGCTCACCTCGAGACGTATCTCTTGGTGCTCCAATGTTAAATTTTAAATTTTTAATTTTAAATTTCATTTTTATCTGTTTTCTATCTTCTATATTCTATCTTCCATCCCCTAGTTGTTCGGTCGCCAATCAGTCAAATAGGTCGCCAACAGCACCCCTTGTTCATCTTGGGCTACACTGAGGCGATTATTTTCCTTCCAACTCACCCGCACTAATGCCCGATATTCATGGCCAATTAATGATCCGTTCCAGTTTGCCGGAAAATTGCCTGCTACCTCACCGGTGATTGCCCCACCGTTACTGATGATGACCTGCCGCTTGTATTCAAAATAGCCGGCCGGCACGCTGAGCTCACAGCCGAGTGCCAAAGGCGCCAGATAATTGTCTTGCAAGGAGCGATTGGCTTGCCCCGGAGTGCGACGATTTTCAAGCACCGGGTTTACATTGGCACTAGCGGTGGTACCTTCACGCACAAAAATGCGCTCGGCTCCCCAACAGTTATCGGCCCGTTGATTTTCGGATCCGCCTGCCACACTTGATCCCCCATCAAAAAAAGTACTGCTAAATGATGAAAGATGCCAAGCTGGCAACCAGGTGGCGGTGTTCGTGCTTTGGCTATCATCGCGAAATACCGTGCCCACCTGCATCCCATTCCCAAGCTCCAGGGTATTAAATTGCGTTTGCGCTACCCCGTAGGCAAAATCACCCACATTGGTTTGAGTAGGCAAAGCGGGGCTTTTGGCGGTACTGAGCAAGCTGCTACTGGGGCACGATTGATAAAATGACCCACCGGGCGATGCGGTAGCATCAGCGGTGATGCTTGGGGCATAATACAAGTCGCAGTCCCACTGGCGCTTGGCAAAGGGGGTATTAACGGTTTTTTGCTTCGCCAAATAATTGGTGTCCCGAATTTCGCGCACCGCCTCCATGCCCTCTTGTGCTAGCATTAACGCAGTTGCTTGATGCCTGGCAAAGCTCGATTCAGTGTTGGCTCGCTGGCGCACCGACACCGTGGCCCCAATCACCGTAATAATCACCACACCGGAGATGAGTACTTCAATAATTCCGAACGCCAGTGAGGAATTACCAAACCTTTTACGGTGGATAATTCCGAATGCACGTCGAAAAGAATTTCGAATTTCGAATTTCGAATTTCGAATTTTTATATTATGTGATTCATGTTTCATGTTCCATGTTCCATGTTACTGGAATCCCATTGGCGCTATCGTCCCACTCGTTACTTGCCCGGTTGAGCGATTAATAAACAAGGTCAAATGATAATTACCCGGATTGGCCAGGCCGATAGTGGCAAAAAGCCCGCCGGCAGTGGCATCGGCTCGCACCGCAAGCGCTGGAGGCATATAGACGCTATCGTTCACATCTGGAATATAATCGTAGCCGCCAGCTAAACCGGTCTTAGAATTCATAATAAACGATCCGGACGGAGAGTTATAGCCCACCATGATTGGCCGGTCGCATCCGCAACTCGGAAACGGTTGCGAAAAGGTGGCAGGACTATCCAGAGTCTCAACACGTACAATGCCCAAAATATATTCGTTGCTGATGGCGCCTGTTCCGTCTTGATCGATGTGCCGAGCCACTATGGCGGATTGATTATTGGCCAAATTGATCGCGCTGGTGGATACCCCGCATACATACGGATTTGGCCAACCGGCCGGCTGAGCAACCCCATTTTTAAAATCCCCCGTTGGTGTGGCATCGCCAACA
>CAZLPY010000008.1:0-27011 GCA_964561525.1 uncultured Candidatus Saccharibacteria bacterium
AAAGTAATCCCACCATTGCTGCAGGTGCGGCGAGGCCACGTGCTCCGTGGCTGCCGCGTTTTGACCGGCTTGTTCATCGGCCAATTGACCGGAAACATCGGTGTTCTGCGGCAAGTCAACCACTGTTTCGCCCGGTTTTGCGTAGGCAAAGTGCTCGCGGGCCTGTTTTTCGACGTAGCTTGAGGTTTGTTGATAGTGTACAAAGCGCTCCTGAATGGCTACCTTCAACCTCAATTGATCAATTTGAGCCTGTTCGGCTGTTAGCGCTTGCGATTGCCCTACCCCATCCAGCACACTACGCACCACCAAAAATACGCTGTAAATAAGTACCACCAATACCAATCCGTACAGTAGCGGAAAGGTATTTGGTTTGTAGCGCGGTTGTCCTTCCTGATAATGCATAACGCTCATGGATTATAGTATAGAGCATGAGGCATGAAACATGAAGCATGGATCATAGATGCAGTAGACAGCGTTGCGGAATTAATAAATGCAGAATCGGAGTCACCACGCGCATGCTAGTGATTCCGACCCGACGCCTGCAGGCTAATCCCGCTTTAAGGCGGGCTTAAGCCGCAAATGGTGGGGCGCGGAAGTCACCACGCGTTATGCTAGTGATCCTCGCTCGGCTAGCTCTGCCACCTTTCATGCTCATTGTCCAACTCTTAGACAGAGATTGGACTACTTGCGCTGAAAAGGATGCCTCGAGCGTGCGAGCGTCGGAGTCACCACGCGATGTCACCACCTAGGTTTACTGTCGGAATCGGTCTTTTTACCGTTTGGTTTTGCTGCCGGCTTAGACGGCGCACTTGGTTTTTTGATGGTAGTTACCACCTCAGTCGATTGCCCAGCCCACAACTGCCAGCCAAAAAAGGCTGCAAGGGCCAGAAGCAACAGGCCTAGACCAATAATTATCCATGTGACCCAATCCCTGGTTGGCGTTGTTTCAGCTACTGGACTTGAAGGAGCTGGCGGGCTGGCTTGCTCGGTCACGACCGGAGCCGGAGTTTGTACTGCAATATGCTGCGACGGGGCAGGCGGAGTGGGGTTTTGCGCCGCACTGGCAGCTACCACGCGCGGAGCATGTGGCGAGGCTTGCGCCTGCACCACGCTGCTAACGTTGCCAAAAGCATCGACCGCGGTCAGGCTGAAGCGATACGTCGAGCCGTTTTGTAGTGTCAACGTGAGCGAAGTTTGTGAACCCGGTACGGTGACGGAGGAAATTGCGGCACCATTGTCCGCATTGACTACTTGCAATGCATAGTACGATACATTCGCTACACCACTCCAACTTAAGGTAACTGAGTTGTCGCCAGCCTTAGTATTCAGGCTCGCTGGGGCTGCAATCGAAATGGTATTACTGAGCATCACCGCCGAGCTCAAAGTGCCCGCCCCGCTCCACACGGCTACAAAGTACTGACTGGCCACGTTGTCGCCTACGTTTACGATAAAACTACCGTCAGTAGCGGCCACCACTTCAAAGTCCGGAACGATAGTAGCGTCCTGCATTGGATCAGCGGTGTAGATGCGCACAATCACCCCGCTCGGTACCGCTCCGGCTGCGCCCACTACCTGATCCGAGGTACCCGGAGCATTTTGCACCATCGTCAATTTTGATGCGTCTGGCGCCACTGGGACAGATACAACGTCAAATGCAGTAGCCGCACTGGCGTTGCCGGCCCCGTCCCGCGCTAGCAAATAAAACACACCGCCCGCTGGAGCGCTAACGGGAGTAAGCGCAAAACTGCCATCTGGTCCGGCTGTAAGTGTGCCAATGCGATTGGCCGCGGTAATGACTGCACTATTGTAAATTTCAACGGTTGCACCACCTTCAACGGCTCCGGCTAACCCTGTTAATGCCGAGCCATCAAAGCGCAGTTTGCTAAGCACTGGCGCATTTGGCGCAGTGGTATCGATAGTATAGATCACTTCATTTTTGACCATGTCATTAATGCCGGAGCTAGCGTCAAGGGCGCTCAGTGAAGAGCTGTACTTGCCATCAGGTAACGCTGCCAAGACCGTGCCGCTCGCATCGGTGTACGGAGCGCTAGCAAGCATCTGATTTCCCGTTACCAGGGTTACGGTCGCCAGATATGCTGCGCCGGTCGCTTGATTCACGTACTCGGCCTTGAGCACTGACCCACTGGATTGCCAGGCACTGAGCAGGCTTGGCGTGACAACAAAACTAACGCTTGGAGTAGTGGTGCTGCTAATCGATCCTGCCGGGTTAAATATCACGTTGCTAAGATCAAGCCGAATGTCTACCGAAGGAGTGAATTCTGGCGTGTAGCTGACCGCAGCATTAACCTGCTTCACCACGTAGCGATACGCAACTCCGAGAGATGAAGTAGAGTCGGTAAAGCTTGCAATGGTTGATGTACCAATCTGCGTATATTTGGAATCGTCCACTACCGGTAGTGGCGCACGGAAAATGGCGAAGGTTGATCCGTCATCAGTAGCAGTCCAACTGAGGCGTGGATGATCCCCGGAGCCATGAGTAGCCTGAAGGTCGGATACGATTGACGGGTAGGTTTGATCCAAAACTACGGCGTTGCTGCGTACACCACCAGCATATTCGGCGTAAACCAACACTTGTCGATATTGATCATCTCCCGAAGGAATTGGAGCAAATGAACCATCTGCGTTGACAGTACTCGAACCAAGCAGAGTTACGCCATTAAGGGTATAGACACGCACAAACGTCGCGCTCGGTACTACAGCTCCAGCCGAGCCTGATATGGTGTCGCCCACACCGTGTGCGTGATCATTAAATACTAACTGCGCCGCCACAGGAGCAGGTGTATTCACATTAATCGATTGACTACCACTAGTCAGTTGTACAATTGAGGTCGGACGAGTCGCTGCAGTCAAAGTAGCGCTCGTTATTACATTTTTGCCGGTGACAAAAAAACCTTGACGGGTGTTTCCGGTGGCAATGGTAAAATTATAGGTTTCCCCCTGCAGCACATTGCCAGTGGAATACAGATCTCCGGCATGATCGCTTAAGCTCAACGCTGTTTGGGTTGAGGCTGGGGCTGGCACTGGGCACCCATTTACATCCTCAACTTCAACTTCCATCCGAATCGATTTTTGACCAATGGCGATTGTTTGTGGATCCAGCGACGAATCTGGGCGCAAAAAGTCCAAACGATTGGTAGAGTAAACACCAAACTGTGCCGCTGGGCCAGGTGTTGTACAGTCGGCGGCAAAGGCCTTCCCCGCACTAAAAATTGAGCTCAAATTTTGCAAATTTGGCAGTGAAATAAGCAACAGTAAGGCAACAACTGCGTATTTTTTGAAACGATACATACCACTCCTTAATGATGTTGATGTTAGGACATTCGCGTGGCCTGTCACAAATAGTATGACAAATTGATACGATGTGTATTTTATCGATTGAGCCACGTGATTTTTAGAATACAAAAACCAGAAACATGCCCCTGATGTTCCCCCTTACGATCAAAATGGAGTGAATCGAGTCACCTACTCCTGCTTCCCATAGATAGCACATGGTGTGTAGCTTACCCATAGGTCAATCACAGTTCACTGCCCCAAACTATCAACCGCTTTACTGGTTGTCAAGCCCCACGCTCCCCACCGATAAAGTGGCGACAATACCACTGCGCAATCCTGACTTGAGTGGCCAGGAATCCTACCGAATGAAGAGCTAAGACATCACAACGTTGCTGTCACGAATGAGCAGTGCTATCATTATCATCAACGTTCGTTTACATTTGGGCGGAGGTGAAGACAATGCATGATTCCGAGACTACACGTCGCAGCGCGGAGCAGTTTGAACGAGATATGCGAGTTAGCCGCCGCTATCTCACCGTCATGGCGTACCACAATACGCCGACAATAGAGGACGCCGAGGATTTGATCGCGGAAACCTACGCCAGGGCTTGGCAGTATTACCATCAACAGGATTCTGCTCGCAGCACCTTCACTCGCTGGGCAAGCCGAATCCTGCTCAATCTTGCCCGCGGTTCCCATCGTACGAGCAAACGTCGACCGATCACGACACCTCTCGATGACGCTTATCCCTTTGCATCGCCCGAACCCGGCCCAGCTGAAATCGTCGAACGAAGGCTTGCGTTGGAAGCACTGATGGGCGGCCTCACTGCGAAACAGCGCGAGATTCTGCTGCGTCTCGCCCATGGCCAAACGTATGAGGAGATCGGTCACTCGATGGGCATCGTCGTTGGCACAGTGAAATCGAGGATCTTTCATCTCCGAAATGTGGCCTTACCTTCACTGATCGATGCCTACCAAGCAGATAGTTTTTAGAGTCAGCCTGAGGCGACTTCACCCTATATCGGACGCTTTGCAACTCGCAAAAGCGTCCATTTTTTTATGTACAGATAATTGTACCTAATTATCACAAAAGTTGATTGACAAAATGCAGCATTTGTGATAATATGTGGCCAGTGCAGGCTAATACTTGCTGCAACTTTACAAGAAAGTAGGATCAGGCATGTGATAACGCCAGAAAATCCGTTCACAAAATGCAATTTACTTGTCAGGGAACGGCGGCTTATCGGCAAGGGTCATTTTTCCCAATTCCGCCTACGCGCTGACGAGTCGCACGCTTACCAAATGCTCGTCTAGATGTTGGCTGAAGCGGTGTTCGCTGGCAGTAACGTCAGCTTAACACCCCGCAGTCAACCGCCTACATCAAGACCCAAAAGTCAACCGACAATTCAGTGGGGCATCGACAGCAGGGGCGTACTGGTCGCAGGCGGCGGATCGGATCGAAAAGGTGTATTCCTTATCCCAACCCCTGATGGGGAGCCGGCTAAAACCAAAATCAGGGCGCAGATTGGGGACAATACCACCCATCGCGAACTGATCGTGATGTGGCCGATTAGCCAGCTGTGCCCAAACAAAAACGACCAGGGGTATTGCACCGCTCGTCTGCGCCGCCGCATTGCGGAGGTGTTTGATGACGTTGCACGCCGCTTCAATGCCGAAGTATTCGGCATGATCAGAAAGGAAAGGGCCGAGATGCAAGGAGCTAACGGAACGTCCGTTTTGGAGCAAGTTCCGCTTCCGCGGGTGCTTAGCGCCATTAAGCGGTGTACCAATCCCGGAAGGGAGGAGGTCCGGAGTGCCATTGTCATGACGGCCGGTGACGTAAATCCAGACGCAGTGCATAAAGCGCTGGTTTTAGGTCACTACATCGAGGCGAGCCGCGAAGGCCGCGACCCACTGTTCCATCTCACCCCGGAAGGAGAATCAACGATGAACGATGATCAGCCCAGCCAAGGCGGCATAGGAGTGCCGGCAAGTGACGGCGCACCCAATCCAGATGCAAATGACACGGCGATCAAGCCCAAAACCGAGGGACCCAAGCTCAGCGAGGACACCATCCCGCTGATGCTTCACGAACTCGCGCAGACGGACCATGTGCAGCTCAAGGGCTGCACCGTGCACTACATCGCCACCGAAACCTGTTCGGCTGTGATCGCCAATACACTCAACCTCACACCAAAGCAAATTGGCTCTCAATACCGCGTCCTGATCGGCAGAGGACTTCTTTCCCCCATCCACTTAGGCGACAAGAAGGTCGGCTTCCAGCTTACCCGAGCGGCAGCAGGCGTTCTCGATCAACAAGGATGGGAGTATGCCAATGTTCGCATCAGTCCAGGCGATTTCATAGCCAGATCAACGGTCAAAGCGTCATCGGACGATTCCGAACCTCCACAGGATGACATAGCAACCATCCTCAGGAGCATTTCTGAGGTCCGGTTGCCGACCCCGCCGCCCACACAAGAGAACAACCGGTCAGCCAAACTGCGCATGGCACAGATTGCCATGGATGAATTCGCGGCTGTGTTGTCTACCCTCCGGGTCGGATCTGTAGATGAAGCGTCCGTTATACTCGGATTGGCATTGGGCAGAATTGAAGCAGTGCGTCAATTCCTGACCGTTTCACGTCACTCCGAGATCATCTCCAGAATCGACCGCATCCTCGGCACTGACGATGACGCCATGATACTCGGCTAGCGCCAAACACCTCAGTGCGTGTCGGGTCGGCTTCTCTTACGAGAGCCGGCCCACTTTTTATTCTCAAAGATGACAAAATCTGGTAAAATAAGCACGTAATGTATTCGGGTCCGTAGCTCAACGGTTAGAGCAGGCGCCTTATATGCGTCTGGTTGTAGGTTCGAATCCTACCGGACCTACCACATATAACTTGATACAACGAACCATATTCTGTTCGCAAGTCTTACAAAATAAAAGACGTCTGAACACAACTCTGTGTTCAGACGTCTGGCCTTAACGCGCATCAGGTTCGGATCTTGCGACATCGCGTATGCTTTTTTGGTTTGCTAGCAAGGTAGTGAGCCATTGCAACCTCAAGGCAACGCCGCATTCTCGCTACCGATGGGTCGTAGGTACGTCGCAGTTGTTGTGCTCCAGGCGGTGTATTTCGCTTTTGGCGCTTCGGTACCCCAGCTTTTTGACTGTTCATGTGCTTACCTCACCGAGGAAGTCAAGAGACGCAACTTAAGATATATCACAAATTGGCTTAAGATATCACTGCTGACCATAAAACCAATGGCCAATCACAATATATTATGTAAATTCCTCCCGAGCTCTGCTACAATTTATGCATGACAAAAAAAGTGCTCATAGTGAGTGCATTGGTCGCTATAATTGTGGCGACTACGTTTGTGAGCATCGACCTTGCGTATGCTGAACAGTTGCCGCCCGGCATTACCATTGATGGCAAATCCTACGTTGGCCAAAACCGAGCCGGCCTAGCGGCGCAGTTATCTGCTTTGCATCAACTCTACGACCAAGCATCGGTGACCCTGACCCTAGGCGATCAGACAAAAACTGTTTCGTTTAGTCAAATCGGCATAAGCACTGACGTTGATGCTATGGTGTCGCAAGCCTTTGCAATTGATCAAAGCAGCCTACCGGGACTCCGCTTACTCCAGGTGGCCGAGGCTATGGCGCAAAGGCGTAGTAACGTGCCGGCAACGGTCCGAATCGACCAAACCGCGAAGCAAAAGTTTTTTGATGAGATGCTGCATCCTACCTTTGGTGCCCGACCTGAGGATGCGTCGCTCAACATTTCCGATGCTGGCGTTGCCATTGTCCCTGCCAAAGATGGCCTATGGGTTGACGATGCTCTGCTCATGACACGCCTCGTCTCCGCCTATCAACAACATTTAGCAACAGTGCTGGTACCGGCACAGCCACAAAAGGCAGACACCCCGGCCGATGCGCTGAGCCAGGCCAAAAGCGATGCTGAAGTGTTGCTCGGCAAAACTATTACTCTAACCGCCGGGGGTAAAAAAATCATCCCAACTCGCAGTGATGTTGCCGCTTGGATTTTGGTTAAGCCAGAGTCAGATGGCATGCACGCCCGTATCGATCCCGACAAATTGAAAGATTATCTAACAAAAACTGTTGCGCCACTGGTCAACAAAAAAGCGGAGAGTGCAGTAGCGACCAAGGACGGCACGGTTACGAGTACTGGATCGGATGGGGCAACGCTCCGGGTTGATGACTCAGCCGGATTAATTACCGATGCACTGGCTACTGCTGAGCAACAACCGCTGGTGCAATTGGCTATGGAAGTGAAAAATAAATTGACGGTGGTGGTTGATCCGCAACTTGGTTGTGATCCTAACAAAGCGGCGGGAAAATATATCGAAGTGAATCTGACGATGCAAAAAATGTGTTTGTATGAAGGTGGTAATTTTATTAACACCTTCCGCGTCTCCACCGGAAAGTGGAGTACCCCAACCCCTGTCGGCACTTTTGCCATTCAAAACACCATTGACGTAGCCTACTCGGCCTCATTTGGCCTGTATATGCCGCATTGGCACGCCATTACGCCTGACGGCGCCTACGGCATCCACGGCTTGCCTTACAGAGGCAATTGGGTTGAAGGAGTCGGTCACATTGGCACGCCAGTTTCACATGGCTGCATTCGCTTAGGACCAGGCGACGACGTGTTCGTATACGGATGGGCTGACATTGGCACACCTGTATTCATTCATCAGTGACGACTAAGAACTAGGGCAAATTTTCCTTGACGAGTCAGCCGTTAGTCAATAGACTTTACTGCCCTACTATTTTCTTGATCGCTTCGGGCTCGTAGCCAACTACAATGTGTTTTTGATCCCCCTGCTGCACCACGAGCGCTGGTACGCTCCACTGCCCGGTGTGTGAAACCAGCTCATTGGCCACGTTTTCATCGCCATCAACTGTTTTTTCACTAAACTGTACCGCTAATTCCTGCAACAGGTGCTTGGCTTTGCGAGAATGGTCGTCACCGGCCATAGTGTAGAGAGTGATTGAATCAGCCATGGTAATTCCTTTACGATACGATTGGTTTGAGATGCAAATAGGCGTCCACTACATCGAGCAGTTCCTCAATGTGC
This sequence comes from uncultured Candidatus Saccharibacteria bacterium, assembly GCA_964561525.1. Lineage (GTDB taxonomy): Bacteria > Patescibacteriota > UBA1384 > CAJBMM01 > CAJBMM01 > CAZLPY01. Next base: position 8,403 of record CAZLPY010000008.1, read on the forward strand.
CCTGCGGCATATTCAATACCACCGCGGGTCTCTACCATATCACGAATTTTTTGTGCAGCTCCATCGCTACAGGCGATGAATCGATGTTGTTGTTTGATACCCCACTCTAGCAACGGCATACTAAACGGGCTATCTGAGCACACAATAATCATGCGATCTTTGCCCACCATCTCTTGAATCGTTTCAGCAGCCTGCACGTCGCTCGCGTCAGCTGGGCGGATCAATGAACCACGGGCACCAAGGTGGACGAAACGAAACATCTGCAATAACTGATCTACCCGCTCCATATCCCACACTCGCTCGTCGTGGGACGGGCTAAACACTGACTGCAAACTCGGATCTTGTGATAAAAAGTAGTTGATAATGTGGCTTTCGATGGCACGCACATCTTCTTTCACCATATCGCTTAAGGCAGTAGCCAAGGCTTTCACGAGCTCATGAGCAGCCTCCTTATCAAGGTCCTTGCTTAAACTGCGAGCATACGAATGCACTCGAATGCCAAGAGAGTATTCAGTCGCGCTGAAGTAAAACCGATCTTTAAAATGAGATGAGCCGTGGGTCGCAGCTGCAACCGCCAGGCGCTCCAAAGCGTGTGTCAGCTCACTGCGCATCCCCGCGGTATGATCCTTTTTTTGTTTCGGGGATGATCCTAAGTACAGACCGAGCCCCGACTCATACACCATGCTCACTTGCCCTTGATCGATAGCGGCCGGCCCAGCGAGTGCGGTCGTTAGCAAGGCGGTGACATCAGCGGTATCGTGGGATAGTACCGCCAGATGCGCACCGGGGTTACTGCGTAAAAACTGCTGCATCCGAGCTGGCACCTCTGGCTGCAGCACTGGAATATCTCCGCTGCCCGCTAAAAAATCATCAATATGCATAAACAATAGTACTTTTTGCGGCACCGCAAAGTCGGTCATGCGAAGGCCAATTTGCACTGCATCAGCGTTCACGCGCGCTAGTAAATCAACCACCTCGGGCCGTGCACTGGCGGGCAATTTTGACAAAATCGCATCGGCTCGATTTTTTAATTGGTCACGGGCTGTTTCCGCATTGTGACCGAGCAACTCATCCAGGTGATCAAGCTCCGGGATCAATTGAGTCAGACGCTCCAACTTAGCCAAGTTTACCTTGGCGGCCGCATCAATCAGCATTTGTTTCATGTCTTCACGATTAGTCATAATCTAATGATACCCGAGTTCACTACCACCTGACAACGTGCCTTTGACTAAATGCAAGCAATGCGCGCATACTAACCTTAAAGAAAGGAGCATGATGGCAAATGATTTTAAGCAGCCCGCCGAGCCCGATCCAGCCGGTGGATGCCTGAACTTCCTACCCATAGTGATGCTCGTGCTTGGGTTTACGATGCTTGGTATTCATTTTTTGTGACCAGCCACATCAATATTGCTCGTTTTAATAAACTATTTTTGTAGCCGGTGATTTGTATTGCATAGCAAGATGGCAATAAAAAAGACGTTTCGTGTGTATTCGAAACGTCATTCGGTGGGGTATGCCCCGCGCTATTGGTGGCATCACCCACAAACCTGTCATCATATTTGAGGCAGCACGGCACTAGGCCGTAGGCGAGCCAAACGTCCTGACGTTTTATGTGGCTCTTGTGTAAACCCCGTAACAGCCTTGGGATCGAGGAGGCTCTGTGTGTCTTTGGGGTTGATCAGGATCAGTGTCTCGCCGGTCGCCATGCTTCGGATAATGTGGTTGACTCCGTGTGCGGCATCGTATGTGCCTACCAGCTTGAGGCTGTATGTGCACATTTCGTCGGAGACCACCCATTTGAGCGGAATGGGCAACTTGCCTAACCCGCGCGCAAGCCACCTGAATGAAACGTGTAGCACGGCATCTGGTCCGGAACCCTCGATCCACACGTCCCCAATTTCGCCGCAATAACTCACGCCCTTCCATGCCTTCCGAATCACAAGCTGCCCGCCCGAGAATGAGGCTTGTTGTTTATCAGTAAGATCCACGACCCTTCCTTTCTCGCGTTTTTAAGCCCCGCCGGCTATTTTCTAATCCTCGATGATCCACAAGCGGACAATCGAATTAAAGCTAGGACTGATGGTCTTGTAGCCTAGGTCGACTATCAAACTATTGTCGAGGATGTGATTCAAACTGCCTTCGTGGCGCTCCCCGTCATTCAGCCAAAACTGAATTCGCTGTCCGATCCGGAGCTGATTGCTCAATGGACTGGCCAGATAGCGTAATTGACGCGCCTGATCCGCCAAGTCGATCCGTGAGCTTGATTGATACTCGGCGTAGACATGAAGCGCGTAGCCTTCTGACTCGGCGGTGGCAGCGTGCTGCATACCACCAACACTTAGATCCGCAATCGCCCATCTGTGTATGGGATTTCTTTCCCACATCGTCATACCGACGCCAAAGGTAAACTCGCCCGAATTGCACTTGTAAGACCCGCTCACCGTATAATACGAAGCGAAGTTTGCACAGGGCCGATCACCTCGGTCTTCCTGGCTTATATCAAGACTGGCCAGGAAGAAGGGGGAGTTGCTCATGCAAGAGGCTTGCTTAATCGCCATCGAAACAACTTCGAGCACTGTTAATTCCTGCTCAGTGAGTTTGAGTTCCAACATGTCGAATCCTCTCAAGATGGTATTTGGTATAGCTGCAAAAGCCCTTTTGATGACACTTGCAGCTATACCAAACGAATGTTAAATTACCAAAACGACCATATTATACTACTTGGTCATGCGTTAGTCAACGATTTTTGGTACAGAATTAGGGTCTATCTCTACAACCTACGTCCTACTTGTCCTCCGTAGCCATAAGCTTGACGAACGGGCGAAGGACGGACCGCCTACATACTACTTATTCTTCGAAATGCCCCAATCGATGTTGGTGGCGATAGTGCCATGCTTTTTGGCGATGTAATTATGAGCGGCGATGGCCGCTTTGGCCCCTTCACCGGCCGAGATCACCACTTGTTTGTAGGGAATAGTGGTCACGTCTCCTGCGGCAAAAATGCCAGGGGTAGCGGTAGAGCAATCAGGCTCGATGATGATTTGCCCAATTTTATCCACTGCTACCAAATCCTTAACCCACTCCGTTTTGTTAGAATAGCCGATACCGATAAAACAATCATCAACCGCCAGTTCGTGTTCAACTCCACCGGATACAACGGTGATTTTTTCCAATATTTTATCACCGATAAATTCCTTCACTTGAACGTTGTAGGTAATCTCTACCTGATCGCTCCGCTCCGTGAGGCGATCTTGTAAAATCTTTTCCGCTCGCATCACTGGCTCGCGCACCAGCAAATATACCTTTTTTGCTACATCAGCCAAGGTAATAGCAGCTTGTGCGGCCGTGTTTGCACCACCAATTATCGCTACAGTTTTGCCTTGATACGGCCTCGCGTCACGCAAGGCGGCGTAGTGCACATGTTCACCTTTAAATTTTTCCTCCCCCGGCACCCCTAAATCGCTCGGTGTTTTACCGAACGCCAAAATAATCGCTTCAGCCGCGTGTTCGTGATGAGGCGTGGTAACCACAAACTGCTCGCCACTTTTTTTAATATGTGACACCTCTTCATAGCGGATGTCGCCACCCACGCTCAACACTTGTCGCTCGAATTTTTTCATCAAATCCCACCCTTCGAGCAAATCGAGCCCGGGATAGTTTTCGATCTCTGGTGTAGTTGATGCTTGCCCACCCAAATCTTTTGAAAGAATCAGTGTTTTTAAGCCACGGCGAGATGCAAATAACCCAGCGGTTAAGCCGGCAGCGCCACCACCAATAATAATGAGGTCGTAGGTTTCCATTCGCCTTTAAGCATACTGGAGAAGCGCCCAAGGATCAAGGCAATAGAAAACCCGAGCGATTTCGAACAACTCTACTCCGCAGACCATTGGGACCGAATACTCGAGGTGTCTCGCAAGCTAGACCGCGATGTAGATTGTTGCAATCGTAACTCTCTTTGCACGTGCAGCAAACTCAGTATGCGATTTATGTGTAGGTGACCAGCCGCTGTACTGGCCGCGGACACGGATCATGCAGACGGGTCGTGATGGGCTACAATTGATCCGCGACGCTGTTATGCGAGCATTATGGTGTACAGCGAAACGTTCGGTAATGCAAGTTAGCGGTCTAGTAAATACCCCTTGAAGGCGATTGGATAAATAGATTATAGTTTTGTTATGACAGAAGCGACGATTTCCAAAACTACTCAATTTTTTAATGGCTTAATAATGACACTGAGTTTAATTATTTTCTATGCCATCGCCATAGGCATTTGGGGAGCAGCAATTCACAAAAGCTACCTTTGGTTTGCCTTCTTTGGAGCTGGATTTGGTTTACTACTTGGGCTGATAGCAGGGCCGATAGTCGCTCACCAAAAAACGCATGAACGGGCTCGAGAAATGATCTCCGCTGTGAGCAGTCTCTGGGAAGGTATTGCACTGATAACAGGTATTCTCGGTCTTATAGTATGGGCAATTAGAGTAATGTTTTTTCGGTAACAATTTTAAGAATTGTGTCCCGAAGACTTAAAATAAAAACCTATTATAAAGCCAAGAGGACTACCTACTGCGAGTAAATAATCCTTTGTAGTATCTGATCCTAATTTAAAAAAGGTTGCAAGAAAAATTAAAATTATGACTATCAGCAAATACCCTAGAACAAAAACAGTTGCTATTACGCTGCGGGTACCTTCTTGTTTTTCTGATCGCTTAATTGCTGATTGATCTACGGGGCTGATATTCTCAATAGTTCTCTTAGCCATTCGTTAGAGCCTCTTAATATCAATAATGTAAGTATCAGACCCCTTCTTAAACATTATTTTGTCGTCTTCTGGAAGTTCTAATATCTTCAACCCTTTAGAAACTACCTGATCTAAATTGTCTTCAGATATGCCAAGTTTTTGCGCCAACTCTTTTAGTTTAACAAGAGCGCCATTCTTAAATGTCAGTACGTATTCTTCTTGGTTTTCTTCAGCCATAATGCATTCCTTTTATCATGTCTAAGTTTATATTACAAGTACGAAACAAACAAAACAAGCCGGCAAAAACCCGAGCTTGCAACTGATTTACGGTTATAACGCAGATAGTCAGCGCTGTTTATAATTGATCCACTTCGAGATATTCTGGGTCGTGGATAACTACATTTGGATGCGCTGCTTTAATTTTTTCACCTAACATCTGACGAGGGCCCTCCTCACCATGAATAACGAAAATATCCTTTAGACCGTGAATGTGCCCCATCCACTCCAGCAGCTGAGCTTGATCAGCGTGAGCAGAAAACGCGGAGATGTTGCGAATTTCAGCCTTAACCTCTACTTCTTGATGCATAATATGCACCTGTTTTTCGCCGTCAACCAAGCGCCGCCCGAGCGTACCTGGTACTTGAAAGCCAACCACACAAATAATGGTTGAAGGAAGTCCTGCATAATGCGATAGATGATGCAAAATGCGCCCACCGTTCATCATGCCTGAACCAGCGATAATAACTTTTGGCGCTGCCACAAAATTGATCGCCTTCGACTCCTCAACGGTAGTGGAAAATTTGAGATGCGGAAACCCAAAAATGTCATCGCCGTGATCAATATGCACTTGTGATTCGCCATCAAACAGCTTTTCATAGCGCCGAAACACGCCAGTTACTTCAATAGCAAGCGGCGAATCGACGTAAATTGGGATATCCGGGATTTCCTTTTTTTCATGCAGATCGTTAAGGTGATACAGCAACTCTTGCGTGCGCTCTACCGCAAAAGCAGGGATAAGCAGGGTGCCACGAGCGCGGGCAGCATCGTCAATCGCTTTTTTCAGCTCCGCCCGCCGATCAGTGGTTGGATGTAGCCGGTCGCCATAGGTGGATTCCAAAAACAACACGTCGGCTTCGTTAATCGTCTCTGGTGTATGCATTAAGGGAACCGGCCAATTGCCCAGATCTCCAGAAAACACAATTTTTTTCCGGTCTACCTCAAGCTCAATTATCGCCGAACCGAGGATGTGCCCGGCATCGCGAAACAGCGCGGTCACGCCATCTCCAAGCTGCACCGGCCGATCATATTCTACCGGGTGATACAGACTGCTCAACGCTTTGACCTCGTTGAGGGTGTAAAGCGGATGCGTACCGTGCTCCTTGGCCTGATGAAACTGCAGATCGGCTGCGTCAGCTAAAATGTATTGCGCCAGCTCAGCCGTTGGGGCAGTAGTATAGATTTTGCCGCGGAATCCATCGTGGTACAGCTTCGGCAGGCGGCCAGTGTGATCAAAATGAGCGTGTGTCAGTAGCACAAATTCGATTTGTCCGGGATCAAACGGCCACGGATCAGCATTTTTTTGCTCAAGCTCATGGTGACCTTGAAACATGCCACAATCAACCAAAAATTGGCGTTTTCCGTGCTGTAAATAGTAGCACGATCCGGTCACTTCACCCGCTGCCCCTAAGAACTGTATTTTCATAGGAGCTCCAAAAATCCGAAATCCCAATATCGAAATCCGAAATAATTAGGATTTTGTAATTTCAAATTTGTTTCGAATTTTGAATTTCGTGCTTCGAATTTCATCACTAATCTTTCTGCACCACGCTATGGTTAATATTCTCATCCTTTTTAATCAAATGCAGCAAGCGCTCTACTAGCTTAGCCGGGTCGTCATCGTAGATGACGTTCCCACTACCACGCTCGGCGGTGTCGAGCAATTCCTTAATGTCAGCGGTAATGCCACCAGTGCCAGTCAAAATGCCGATCGGTTTTTTATCCTCAAAAGCGATGGTGAATTCGTTCAGTGTACCCACCCGGCCGCACACGAATATTGCTGCGTCAGCCGAGCGCACCATTAGCAAATTTCGCCCCGAGTAATCAAAGCCGGTGTAGATGATTAAATCCATGTAGTTGGTAGGTAAATGGTATTTTTTAATATGCTCCACTTTGCTTGAGGCCGGCGAGATGCCAATGCTAATGCCACCGTGTTCCTTAGCGCCAATGCAGGCCCAGTAAGGAATGGCGGTGGTGGCTCCGGTAATCAGTACCGCATCATGCTTGGCAATTTCATGCCCCAGCATTTTGGCTTTGAGATAGGCTCCCGGAGCACAATTATTGCGAGCCGACCCAGAAACCGCGATTTTATATCGCGGTGCGTGCGGATACGATAGTTCACGTGCGAGATCACTCACCATAACCTACGCCACCTTCACTTCGGGCCAAACTTGCTTGCCGGCATCGTCAGTAACGATAAGTGCGTTAACCGGACACTTTTTGGCTCCTTCAAGCGCTTTTAGTTTTTGCTCTTCGGTGGCTTTGGCTAAGCTAAACCCATCTTTTATTTTGACAATCCCCTCCGCATCTAGCTCATACGTTTCGCCAGCCATATCGATACAGGCGGTAGTACCGACACATACTTCACGGAGCACTTTAATTTGCATACAGTTCCCTCCTCAAACTCTACCATCCATATTAGACCAATTTGGCCAATTTGACTAATTGGACCAATCAAAATGGTAATGTAAGTGATGTTACCGCAACGCGCGGAGTCCAATCCACCATCCAGGTGGTACGTTTTCCTTGGTCTTGATAGTACAACACCCCCTTGTCCCGCCCTTGTAGGAAAAGATCGCGAGTGATTTTAACGTCATCTAAACAGTATTTTTTTAACTCCGAAAGCCTGCCTTGCTCATACAGACGGATGGCCTGCAGACCATCGCCTGATTTGCCGATTCCTAACGTTTCCCGCGCCAGCGCATCAAGCTTAATGCGGAATCCTTGCGCTATCTTGAATTCAGTGAGAATGTCGAGGGTCGGCAGTTTCAGGATGTTGCCAGAGTAGTATTTTTGCAACACCGGATAGTCAAACCCATCCAAATTAAATCCAATCACCCGGCTCGATTGCTCTAGCATGCTCCACAGGTCTGACAGTTCGTCCTCAGCAAAGCAGCGAAATTGATCGTCTATTGCCGTGTAGAGCCCAGCTACTGAAACCGATAACTTGGTAGGATTATATCCGCCCACGGCCAAAAAACTTTCCTTGGTTTCAATGTCGAGTACTGCAAAATTATCTGTCATGAGGCATATTGTACGGCATTGCCCCGCAAAACAAAAGGTGATATATCATAAGCACCTTTACAACCTAGATCGTGAGGTAACGACCATGAGTCAGGCACAGCAGCAGTTCGACCAAGCTATGTCAGATCTCGCCCGAGCAGTGGAGACGGGAGAAATCAAGCCATACGTGGCGAGCCTCGCACTACGCAGCATCGTTAGCTCGGGCTTAGAGGCCATGGAGCATGTTTGGAATCCTGATGATTTTTTCGGGAAACAGGGACCCCCCATCCTCTCCATTACGCCGCCTGAGTTCGTGTTTCGCAGCATAGACGAGCAAATCGAGCGCCTGGAAGCAATTCCGCTGTTCCAAACGTATTGCTGGGACGAGGCACGTAAGCGCGCGGACGACACCATTTTTTACTTGCGGCCACAGCGTTACGACGGCATTTTAGTGGTGCCAAACCCGTTCAAAATCGCCCTGTCTTATTACGATGCCCTATTTCAGCTCTGCCTGCTCCCAAGCTTCAACTGCGGAACCATGTTCCGTCCGCATGAGCACGATGAGACCTTCGTGCCCTTCGGACGAGAGTCGGTCCAGGTCGAACGTTGCACCCTGGCGGGTGTAAGGCAGATCAATCGCGGGTATGATGCAAACCTACTCCGCATGCGTCTCGGAACACGCTTGCCATATCTGCTCAAACCGTGGCAAGCTCTGCAATTGCTCGCCGGTGACGAATGGCCCCTCGACCCCTACACGCTGAGCATTTTTTGGCTCACACACGGAGATCAATGGGACAAGCCCCGACCTTCGTCTGGCCCTGTGCCATTTTTGAACCAGTTCGGCTGTGCCGGGATGTACTTTAATAGGCCCGGACGTCTCAGCTCTGCGGCAAAAGTAGGAATGCCCAAGATGAAATTCGGGTCTGGGGTAGCGCACTTCGGCTACACTGGCCTTGATAACATCGCAGTAGAATATATGGCCTATCCGACCGGCCTGCTCGAGTACCCGACTTATAAGTCGTATTCAGATCTCTAATTCGGGGCGGCTGCTTGTTCATAGCAGACCGCCTCTTTATTTTGAGATATGATTGGGTATATCATGCTTAGAGAAGGAAAAGCAATGCAATTATGGGTTATCTACGCACTTGGTTCGGCCGTTTTTGCGGCGCTCGTTGCAATATTCGGCAAAATTGGGGTGCAGGGAATTGACTCAACACTCGCTACCACCGTGCGAGCAGTTATCATGGCGATATTCTTGGTGTTAGTTTTGCTCGTGCTTGATCGCTCGGCGCTCTCAACGCATATTCAATCAAAGACACTTCTTTTCATCGTTTTATCTGGAATTGCTGGAGCATTATCATGGCTATGTTATTTCGTGGCCTTAAAAATAGGCCCGGCTACCGGCGTAGCAGCGCTTGATCGACTAAGCGTGGTATTTGTGCTGATTTTTGCTGCTTTATTCCTCGCCGAAAAACTAACCTGGAAATCCGGCATTGGCGCCGGACTTTTGACCATCGGCGCTATTTTGATGAGCATCAAATAATTTTTAGAGTGATTGCAGCCAGTGCAGCGCGGTGCGGACACCAAAGCCGGTGGCGCCAACTGGAGAATACGAATTAATGGTACGGCGATGAAAGGCAGTGCCGGCAATGTCCATATGCGCCCACGGTACTTCATGTACAAAATGTTGCAGGAAAAGACCGGCGGTTATGGTACCAGCTACATGATACTATCCAATATTTTGAATATCCGCTACATCGTTTTTAATGTATTCGTCATATTCTTTTACCAAAGGCAGTTCACACAACATCTCACCTGATTCCTGACCAGCACTTAAAATAGCACCTGCCAATGGTCGATTATTTGATAGAAGTGCCGCCACTTGATCTCCCAAGGCAACGATACAGGCCCCGGTCAGGGTAGCAAAATCGAGCATCATGTCCGGCTTTTGCAGAGTGGCATAATGTAGTGCGTCGGCCAAAATGATGCGGCCCTCGGCGTCGGTATTCAATACTTCGATAGTCTTCCCACTCATGGTGCGGATAATATCACCCACGCGGTATGAGCGATCAGAAACCATGTTTTCCACACAGGCGCAGACGCCATGGATTTCAATATCAGGCTTGAGCTCAGCTAGGGCAGAGAAGATACCAAGCACCGTGGCAGCCCCGGCCATGTCCATCTTCATGTCCTCCATCGCCTCAGATGGCTTGATCGAGAGCCCACCGGAGTCAAACGTCACCCCTTTGCCAACCAATGCGACTGATTTTTTCGCGTCGACCGGTTTGTAGTGCAGGTGGATTAAAAACGGCCCGTGCTCGGAACCCTGGGCAACCGCTAAAATAGCGTTCGCACCCATTTTTTTCAACTCGTCTCGTCCGAAGGTCTCGACGGTGATCGAACCGTTCGATTCGTCAGCGATTTTTTCGGCTGCTTCGTTGAGTGCGCGTGGATGCATTTGGGCCGGCGGCTGATTGACCAGCCCTCGGGTAAAGATGGTAGCCTTAGCCTCTAGAGTGCCTGCTGCGATACCAGACGTGACATCAGACATCGCACCTTCACCATGCACCATATAGGTTACCTCAGTAACTTCTACCGGTTGGTCATCCTCCTGCACCGTTTTAAATTCTTGATAATCGTAGTTGCCAAGCAACAGCCCTTCAGTCAACGCCCGAGCCGCACCTTCTCGTGTCATTCTGGCTTGTCCAGAATCTTTTTGATTGATTCTGGAGTCGATGCTCTCCCCAGAATGACCGAGAGAAATGGTAAGCCCATCAAAATCAATGGCTACAGTACTAGCTCGATTTGATTTGGCTGCTTTGGCAATCGTCCCACCAATCAAGCGGATTTTTTCATGGTCGAGTTCCGCGGTTTTTCCAAGGCCCGCAAATCCCATCATTTTGGCCTGCATTTTGCCGAGAGTTGGAGTTACAAACAGTTGATTGTGCTTGTGTTTGACTAAATCCTGCACTGAGGAGGCGATGCCGCTGGTTGCCTTATCTAGCTGTGAAATGTCTTGCCCCTCAGCTACAAAAAATACCACCAAATCCTGATTGTTGCGACTATCAGGAGTAACTACAAGCTTCGCTTGATCAAATTTATTCCCTCTCGTCACCGCAATTTTCATATGATTCCTTTTAAAAATTAGAAATTAAGAATTAAAAATTATTTCCTCTTGCTATTCTAACAGAAAATGGTAAAGTTCGATACACCAAGTACTCTTTCCAATTCGATTTCGGAGGTTACCCATGTTCACTAGGGAGCAGGCGAGGCTTGTTATTGTATCTACTGTAGTGGCTAAGTACGAACCAGCCACCACGGATGAGCAGGGGCCGCGCGATGAGCCTAGGATAATACAACACCCTACACTCGGCGCGCTTAACCTATACTCCCAGAGAGTGGGATATGGTGGCAAATTCCATTACATGCATATCATGACACCAGACAGACAGAGATCATGGAATTGGGCCTTTACGTATTGGTCTAGCGATATCAATCGCAATGACCAGCCAAGGGTCATAAAGAACTATACTTTATGCCTGAAGCTCGAATCACACTCGTTCACAGACGATTACGCACCCGAGATCGTAGAATGGCATGGCAGGTATTATCGAGTTGACTATGGCACACCCGATTCTTCCGGTTCGGTCATGATACAGCTCGGCGAGGAGGTGCCGCCAGAAATCGTCGAATCATCACAGAAGTAACGACACTCTGACCTTAACCCCGCGAACAGTGATGCAATTGTTCGCGGGGTTTTTTATTACTAAAACTCGTAAACAACTCAGTATATTGAGGCGTTGACTCTATTTGTCATTCCCGTGGAGACGGGAATCCAGTGTTGTCAGTTAGATGTCACGTAGCGTCTAGTCCATGATTCTGGATCCCTGCCTACGCAGGGATGACAGAACTAACCCATGACTGACACTCTGCGATCCACGACTAACGATTGACCATCTCGTAGCGGCGGTTGATTTCGTCCCAATTGAGGTTATCAAAAAAGGCTTGAATGTAGGCCTTGCGGTCGGAGCCGTGATCAATAAAGTAGGCATGTTCGTACACATCACATGGCAGCAGCAGCATGCAGTTCCACACCCCACCGTGATTTTGCGCATCAGCAGCGTAAATATGCAGTTTTTTATCCGAAAAGTCATAGGCCAAGATGCTCCAGCCCCGGGCTGCCATGCCAGTGCCCACAAACACTTTCATAAACTGCTCGAAGCTACCCCATTGCGCTACGATATCGTCGTAAAGCTTGCCAGCTGGATTGCCATCGCCACCTAAAATCGAAAAATAGTACTCATGCAAAATCATACCGTTCGCGGCAAAGGTCTCACCCTCTTTTAAGCCGCGCCACTTGGAATAGATCTGATTAGCAGCATCTAAATCGCCTGCTTCAATTTCGGCACAGATTTTTTCGATCTCATTGCGCTTGTTTACGTAACCCGTGTAGAGCTTGCCGTGGTGAATATCGTTCGTCTTAGCCGAAATGCCCCTTAATTCACCTGGATTTTTGGCAGTTACCTCATGCATGGTGATCTCCTTTATTCTCTTGCTGATACTATCTCTTAACTTAAGACGAGATGCAAGTACAAGAAAAGGATATAGAAGCTAGAAGCTAGGATAGCGGAAATTTTTTCGAGGTTTCCCTAAGTTCTATTTCGTTCAATCTATATTCTATCTTCTAAATTCTAACCCCTAAACGCTCCCGCGTTTAGTGGTGCCAATCTAGTGTTTGATCCGCTTTGGTCAACACCTTGAGCAACTTTGGATGCACTGCAAGCACCGCCCCGTATGGTGGGCGGAACTGCGGCTCGCGCCAGCCAATTGAGATACCGCTATGGTGCAGGTGACTCAAGATTAAATCGCGATAGCTGCTTTGGGCATGCATCAAGCGTCCTGCATAACTCAATACAGCTTGGTCACCGCTTGGCCACAGCCGCAGCAATGATGCGATGCGCTCCGCAATGGCTGCCGCCGCTTGATCACGAATGCGCAGTGCCTCTGCGTCTCCGCTATCAGCCAGCTCAAACACCGCTGGGCAAAGTGATGCCAGCAGTGGCACCGCCCGGTCCATGTGCGCATCGGCCAGTACTACCATTTTTTCGAGCGGCATATGCAGCACTTGGGGAATGCGGCCAAGTAATTTTGTCGCCGCACCACTGCCGTCGCTAGATCGAAGCGCCGCCACAAAGGCTTTTCGACCGATTGCAAAGGCTGAGCCGGGATCGCCGAGCAAGGGCGACCAGCCGCCACTAAAAATAGCTTTGCCGCGCGGCGTTTTGCCGTACACTACCGCCCCGGTGCCACAGGCTACCACAATTCCAGCTTGACCAGGTAGCGCCCCTTCGAACGCCGATTCAGCGTCCCACAACACATCGGCGCGCATTTTATGCTTGGCAAAGCTTTGCACCATGGCGATGGAGCGCTCTTTGTTTCGGCCATGCTTCCAGCCCACTCCAATCACTTGCAGGCTCTTCCGTTCAATTTTGAGATCTTTGATAAACTGGTCCACAAACTGCGGTGCAATATGTTCTGGCAATTGATCAGTTGGACGCATGTGATGCGCCTCGGAGCGCATGCCATCAGGGCTAAGCGCCACTAAATCGATATGAGTGCCTCCGACATCTAAACCAACGTACCACATTACAAATATCCCCTGTTTATTTCTATACTACTTGGCCCGGACAAAAGTGCAACATAAAAAACAGGGTGAGCCTGCCACTAACCCAAGCATTGATCTTAATTTTTATGCAGATTTGATCCACAGTGGTAATCGCTGGGCCAAAACATTGACATATCATTGATTTTATGATAGCATATAATGTTACTGGACCTTAATTTATGAAGCCTGCACTACTCACCTTTACTCTACTCCACTCACATGAAAGGGACACAGAAATGGAATGCAACAATCGTGAGTTGGCTCAGCGTTTCTGCACGCGTGCTCAGCGGCTGGCCAAACGTTCGGAAGCGGCTTTCGGCGCCATGACCATCAGGGTCATCCAACAGTCGACCGAGATATTGGAAAAGCCGTTGAGCCCGTCTGGCAAGGAGGCGACCAGAAAGATCTCAGACTACTTCGCCACTTTGGCGAGCGATGCGCTTCGGAAGCATGTCATGATGATCCGGTCAAGAGGTCAGACGAAAGAAGATCACATAAAAAGAGAGCTTCTCTGGCTGCAGTACAATATCCTTCAGGCACTCTACCTCGCCGTCTGGGCAGCGCACTGTGAAGTCGCCAATCCGCGCGACTATGACACCAACTCCCTGGCGACACAGAAGGAGATCGACGAATTCTGGTCAGCGGAGCAAATCCACGAATTCCGAGAAAAGAGATACGATGACATGGCAGAAAGGTGCCCCGAGCTTCTCAATGAAGCTGAGTCGTGTCTCACGTAGTGCTACATCGAAGCAAGCCGGAGCCTCTCTGAACCTTCTTGCAGATTATCGAGATACATTACCCGACGGCCTTTTTGGTCACCGGGTTTTCTTTTTGTACAGTACTTATCATCTGAGGATGCTTACCAAAAATATCTCCGCTGCCCCAGGTCACATACGAAATAAGCGCAAAAATAATCCCTGACATGTCAGTGAAGCAACTTTTGCAAGGCAGCGATCAGCTCATCCGAGGGCTCTTTGGTGATCTCGGTTTGAGTACCAGTTTTCATGTCGCGGACTAATATGATGCCTTTTGCTGCTTCGTTTTCACCATATAAGACCACCGAACGGGCTCCGATTGCGTCGGCGTACTGCAGCTGTTTGCCAATTTTGGGGCTGCCAAACGCTAATGCAGCGTTGATTCCGGCCCGGCGCAACTCCTCACTTAAGTCAAAGGCCTCTTTTTCATACCCAGCAAACACTGCCACTACAACAATGTCACCCTGATCATCTGCCGACGCTGGCAAGGCAGCGATCAGCCGATCAACTCCAAGTGAAATGCCGACCGCTGGCATCACAGTACCAGCTAAATCGTGCATGAGTGAATCGTAGCGGCCGCCGGCTGCAATGCTGCCAACTGCCGCATCATTTTTTAATATCACCTCGTACACGATGCCAGTGTAATATTCCAGCCCACGCACAATTGATAGGTCAATCACTGGATCGCAGCGCTGACACAGAGCATAGATCTCCGCCAGATTGCTTACCGCTTCCTGCCCACTTTTTTGTGAGGCCAGCTGCTCAGTTAGATGATTCAACAGCGACTCATCACCGGGCATATTCAGTATTTCAAACAGTTGCGAAACTGTTTTTGCATCGATAGTTTGTTGCAGTGCCGCTCGCGTTTCCTTCTGGCCAAGCTTGGCTAGCTTGTCAATTAAGCGCATCGTAACTGTGGCTTTCTCACCCGATATGCCGAGAGACGCGAGCAATGCACTAAATACACCGCGATGGCTTAAGCGGATTTCGTATTGACCAGCGAGACCTAAAGCATCGCAGATGTCTGCGATCATGCAGATCATCTCGGCGTCAGCCAGGGGCGACTCGGTTCCAACCGTATCAGCGTCACATTGCATAAACTCGCGAAAGCGGCCACGCTGCGGCGAATCGGCGCGCCACACTGGCCCAGCTTGGTAGCGCTTAAAGGGATTGGGTAAATCGGGGTAGGTGGTGGCCACTCGAGCCAGCGGAACGGTCAGGTCATAGCGTAACGCCACCTTCCGCCCGCCTCGATCCTCAAATTGGTATATTAGTTTTTCATCTTCACCGTACTTCCCGGTCAGTAAATCGGCGTATTCTAAAGCCGGAGTGTCGAGCGGTTCAAACCCGTAGCGTTCGTAGATGGCGCTCGCTTGCTCAATCACAAAACGCCGCCGCCGCATCGCATGCGGCAGATAATCCCGAAATCCTTGCAACAGTCGCGGCTTTTCCATAGCACTAGAATACCATGAATCGTAATTAGAGTAACGGCCTCTTCGATACAGCGATAATTCCACTTCGGGAGTGGAATTAAGTCTGTCGACAAGCACATAGCACTTCGCTGCTACCGGCTCTCGAAGTTATTTTTGTATTGTAGGAATCATAACTTATTGCCTAGTGTAGTGACCGAGCGCCGCTATAGCAATTGAAGCTATAACCCCGGCTAGGCCAAGTAATATAAACCATAGTGCCCACTTGGCCCAGGCGTGTTGCACTTTTTTGAACTGCTCCACACTTTCAAATTTCCGATGTTGCCAGGCCCATTCGTTGCCTTTTAAACCAAGTGCGATGCTCATACCAAACCCAAGAATCCAACCAATAATTGGTATGAACGATAAAAGTACTACTAAACTAATCCACACACTGTGAGCAAGGCCCCAAATCCAAGTGAAAAAGAAGGCGCCCCAGTTCCACCCGTGAAGCTCAGCCGGGAACGGACCATTTACGCCACTTGCTGCTGCGGCTGCACTCGTTACCCCGGTTGGGGCGGCTGCAGGGACAGGATCGTGATCTGGCGTGAGTGCCGGTGGCGTTGGCGGGGCTTCGATAGATTGTTCTGGAGGCATTTCTTGATCAGACATAGTGAGATTTCCTTTCTTAGGCTTTTTGCTGATGTTGTAAAAACCGCAACGCTTTAAAACTGATAGTCCAATAGCTTGAGAAGAATGAGGCATAGATGCCCCCAGCGATTAGCATCAGGACGACA
The DNA here is from genome assembly GCA_964561525.1 of uncultured Candidatus Saccharibacteria bacterium. GTDB lineage: Bacteria > Patescibacteriota > UBA1384 > CAJBMM01 > CAJBMM01 > CAZLPY01. The sequence continues at coordinate 25,046 of CAZLPY010000008.1, forward strand.
AATACGCAAACGCCAAAGCTGATTAACACTACCACGGCAGCCTGCCCAGCAGCATAATACAAAGCAAAACCGAGTGCAATTAATGGCAATGCTACAATCACTAAACAGAGCATCAGCGCTATCATCAATCCAAGTGATGCTAAGATGCCAACTCCGGTACCGATTAGCCAGGTCAAGGCAGCGTCATGAAAAAGCTGATGCACCAAACGTCGCGCTTCCATTAGGGCCGCTATAACGCGCTTATTTTCCAACACAACTATCCGTTCGGCAATCTTACTGATGAGCGATGCGTACAGGACAGCTACGATAAAACCGCCGACCGCAGCAAGACCCATAAGCACAGCGAAAGGAATCGCAAATTGCGTGATCGTAACCAGTATGGCTAAGGCAATGGTCGGGGCTGCCAAAGCAATCGTTACCAGCACCATCAGTAAACCAATCACCAACCCGAGTCCGAGCAGTCGCCATACATATGCTCTGCCCTCATGATATGCTTTTTTGAATCCGAGTATTTTCTGGTGTTCTTGCTCGAGAGCATGTACTGACAACATTAAACCGGCGTTGGCCGTCAGTGAAACGTACAGAAGCGTGAGAAGAAGTATGAAAAAGACGACGACAATAATGCCTAATGTCGCTGCGTGGTCATGCATCCAGTTCTGGGCGAGACTCTGAAAATGATCAAAATCGGGGTTCTGATTCGTGCTTGAAGAAGACGCACTGGGAAAACTAAATCCACGTAATCCGCCACCACCTGCAAATACCGCCAAAATACCGAGACCCCATAAAAACCGGCGCTCTGTGGTGATTTGCCACGCTCGTTTAATAATTTTTCCGTAGTCCATCTCATCCTTACTTTATTTAAGCCTAATTTAAGATTAGAAAATTTGCAATGGAGTGCACCTGTGTCATCTTTTCGTCAGTACTTGCATCGATGTGTTAGAATAAGAGCAATAGAATATATAAGGAGGCCGAAATGGCTGAGAAAAAAGGAATGGATCCAAAAGTAGCGGCAGCACTCGGCGCCGCAGCAGGATTAGCGATTGGGGCTGCAGCTGGGGCGATGACTGATCCGAAAAAGCGGGCTCAGGTTAAAAAGGTAGCAGGAAAACTAGCCAAGCAGGCTCGTGGAGTCGCCAAAGATCTTGGCAAAAAGGCCGGTGAGATGCGAGATGAGGCGATGGAATCAGTTAAAAAGGTTCGTAAAGCTAAGTAACGCTTGAACCACGCTGATCGTCAGTCGAGACTGCTCCGGGAGCAGTCTCATTTGTTGATGGTGGAACAGGTGCAGCAGCACCGCTACCATCAAAATGCGCCCAGATGAATACGTAGCCGCGCAGCACCAGCACCATCACTCCAAAGACAAATAGTAATCGCTCTATTGGGTGGCTAGGCGAAAACTGACCATCGCCCGAAAGTACTAAATAAAAGTGCAGCAAGGCCAACCCAAAGGCTAAATATCCAGCGGTATGCAGCTGTTTCCAGTGCGGGCCTAATTTAGCGCGAATGCTGCGCTCTGAAATAACCACCATAAAAAAGAAGTACAAAAACGCCGTTAAGCCCGCTAGTATCGCCACAAATTGCGGATTGGCTCGGCTGAACAGATAGACCACATCGAGATTGTACGATACTGCGATCGCCAGCAGTATATGCACAAAAATGATCAGTACCGCCCACTTGGCCCAGTACGGCCGAAACACCTTCCACGGAGTAAGATCATGCCAAAACCGAGGCAGCGGGCCGATGATAAAGATAATACCAAACAAGGTGAGGCCGGTGATACCGCTGCTCATCAGTATTGCGTCACCATCAATCTGCCACTGCCCAAACCAACCAAAAACAATCAAAAATATGATCAGCGGAAGCGAGTACCCAACGATATGCTTGATGCTATGCCACATACATTTAGTATAGTCCTCAGTGCATAAAAAGAAAGGCGCGAGACCACATTTGGCTCGCGCATCACGCT
>CAZLPY010000009.1:0-26279 GCA_964561525.1 uncultured Candidatus Saccharibacteria bacterium
AGTCGGGTTCGGCGATCTTCGTATTCGGCTTTCACTTCACGATCCAGAGCATTTTGAAAAATATTTAGGTGATCAAAAAACATGGCACTCGGCGGAAGCATCGTTGCGAGAATTGCTACAGGAGCGCAAGGCCGACTTTTTTGAAGGAATAGGCGACGCAGCATTTTATGGCCCGAAGCTTGATTTTATCGCCAAGGATTCTCTGGATCGTGAGTGGCAAGTTGCTACTATCCAGCTTGATATGAACATGCCTGAGCGTTTCAATCTAAACTACACCAATGAGGAAGGCAAAGATGAAACTGTTGTTATGATTCATGCCGCCATTATGGGCTCGATTGAGCGGTTTATTGCAATATTGTTGGAGCACACGTCGGGAGTATTACCGTTGTGGCTAGCGCCGGTGCAAGTTGTAATAGTGCCAATTAGCGAACGCCACGGCGAATATGCAACCGAGCTAGTCTCTACTATGAAAGAGCATGGTATTCGTGTTCACGTTGACGGTCGCAATGAGTCACTGGGCAAACGCATCCGTGAGGCTGAAATGCAAAAAATCCCGTATGTTTTAGTGGTCGGCGATAAAGAAGTACTTGACAAAACTGTATCTATTCGGCATATTGTCGATGGAGATAAAGGTCAAAAGCCCGTTCATGAGCTGATCACACTACTGACTACCGAAAAAGCCTAAGTGATTCGTCGGCTAGTACTGCGCATACGATCATAGAATTAACACAATTGCATTTTTTCGTCGCTACTTGACTTAGGGAGGAGGTGAAACAAGTGCACATGTTGATGCAGGTTGATCGAGGGCTGCAACAATCGCGCCGCGCCGGCCAAAAAAGTGGCACAACGACGCGGGCAGTAATGGCCAAATCGGCCTATCTCGCAATTGTACTGCCAGTGCTTGGGCGGATGAAAGACTGGCAAACGTTGCCGGATCGTTACCGTTTCCGATTACTTGAGGAAGCGGTTACCGGGGCAGCACAGCAGTTGCCGGGGTTGACCGAGCGCAAGAAGCTATGGAGTCGTTTGTCGTCAGACGGTAGCGAAAGGTTCGACAATGACCAGGTGGAAAGCTTGCGCACATTGCTCCAACTCAGTTGAGAGAGGAGCAATCTATCACAAAAATCGCCCGTGAGCTATATCATGCGGGCGATTTTCAAATATTTTAAACTAAAGAATTTATTGCTTAGTCGGCTCAGCTTCTGGTTTTGTCTCAGCTATTTCTTCACCGTCTGTTGCCTCAGTTGCATCTGCTACTCCCTCTACCGCAGCTACCGCCTCTTCCTCGGTGGTTTCATCCACTGCTAGCTCAGCCTCAAGCTCAGCTTCAGTGAGTGGTGCTTGGACTACTAAAATTGTCAGTTCTGGATCGGTTAGCACTTCAATGCCGGCAGGGATAGATACATCTTTGACATGAATGGCTTGATCAAATTCAGTAAGACCGGAGATGTCGACATCGAGGTGTTGTACTAAATCATCTGGCAAGCACTCAATCTCAATGGCATCAAGCGAATGCACTAACTTGCCCTCAAGGTCAACAACCGCTGGTGATTCACCCACAAATTCGAGCGGAATTTCGGTGCGAATTTTTTCCTTCATATTCACCTGCAACAAATCAACATGAATGGGCTTTAGCGAAGTTGGGTCAAGTTGAGGTTCCTTAATCAGTACTTTGACCGGTTTAGCTTCAGCAACATGGAGCGATACAATCGTAGAGGAACCAGCTTCTTGATAGAGCTTGGAAAAAGTGCGGACATCGAGTGCAAGTGAGATTGAAGGAACGCCACGACCATATAAAACGGCCGGAATAGCGCCGTCCTTGCGCAGCCGTTTCACTTTTTTGCCTACAATATCGCGGGCGTTTGCTTTTAGGGTATGTTCCATATGTGTGTTTTAGTTGTGGGGTGTACGTTAGGATGTAGAAAATGCAAGCCATAAGGAAGCTTTTCTGCGTTTATCTACTGCCTACGGCCTTTCTTGAAATGCTTTGGCAAAATCACCGTCAAATTTTTGTAATTCCTGATGGAATCGAATCGAATCGTCGAGACTCAAGGTTGCCTCATTGACTGATGGATGTTGACCCACCACAGTAATGGTTGCAAACGCTGCATGATCCTCGCATATCAATTGGAACAGGTACATATTTTTAAATGTACCTTTCAAATGGATGTTGGTTTGGGTGTAGGGCTTACCACAATGCATACAACGTAAGCTGTGCTGAATCTCCAAAAGGATCTGACGGAGTTGAAAGTTATTCACGTTTATCCTAATCTAGTCTCTATTGTAGACTAAATCGAGCTACGAGTCAACGTCCCGCTTGCTTGAGCTGGCGAATCTTATCACGCAAACTGGCCGCTTTTTCGAATTCTAAATTGCTCGCAGCTGCTTCCATTTGTTTTTTAAACAACTTTTGCAGCCGCAAGCGCTCGTCACGTGGCAGTTCGGCATAATTAACCTCCTCAACTGCTTGATCAGGAGGTTTAATTGAAGCTTGCAAGGCTTTAGCTATACCGATCGGGGTAATGTTATGGGCCCGGTTATATTGCATTTGAATGGTGCGACGGCGGGTTGATTCTGCGATCGCTCGTTTCATCGAATCCGTTTCAACATCAGCATACATGATTACACGACCGTTTAAATGCCGGGCAGCGCGGCCAAACGTTTGAATCAAGCTGGTTTGATTGCGCAAGAAGCCCTCGCGATCAGCGTCTAAAATTGCCACCAAACTTACTTCAGGTAAATCCAGACCTTCACGGAGCAAATTAATGCCAACAATCACGTCAAAGGTACCTGCTCGCAAGTCTCTTAGAATCTCAGTGCGCTCCAGTGTTTCTACATCAGAATGTAAATATTGCACCTTAATTCCGATCTCCAGTAAATAATCGGTCAAATCCTCGGCCATCCGCTTGGTTAGCGTAGTGACGAGCACCCGCTCGGCTTGCGACACTCTATCGCGGATTTCAGCAATTAAATCATCAACTTGATTTTTGGTTGGCCGCACCTCGATTTCGGGATCAACTAAGCCGGTTGGGCGGATGATTTGCTCAACCACACCGTCGGGGGTAAACGTTTGAGTCGAGTGATCTAATGGGGCTAATTTGTCCAATAGGACTAATTGGTTTTTCAGAGTGGATTGTTCTATTTCATACTGCGTTGGAGTCGCCGAGACGAAAATAGTCTGGCCAGTACGTTCAATAAACTCATCAAACCGTAAAGGGCGGTTATCCCGCGCTGCTCTTAAGCGAAATCCGTAATGAATTAAGGTATCTTTGCGTGCGCGGTCGCCGTTATACATGCCGCGAATTTGCGGCATGGTCATATGCGACTCATCAATCACCAACAAATAGTCCTTTGGGAAATAATCTATCAACACTGAGGGCGGTGAGCCCGGAGCGCGGCGGTCAAAATAACGTGAATAGTTTTCGATACCGCTGCATATTCCAGTCTCACGAATCATCTCGATATCAAAATTGGTTCGCTCTTTTAAACGTTGCGCCTCAAGCAAGCGCCCTTCTTTTTCGAATGTGGCCACTTCCTCAAGCATGTCACCTTCGATCTGGCTCAGTACATCGGCGTTATTTTGATCGGCTAAAAAGTGCCTGGCTGGGAAAATATCGAACTGTGTCAGCTCGGGCAGCTCGGTCCCATCAGTCGGATTAATTGGGACGATTGATTCAATTGCGTCACCAAAAAAAGTGATGCGATAGGTATGTTCATCGTAGGCTGGAAATAGTTCAATGCTATCACCCTTGACCCTAAATTTACCGCGGGAAAGCTCGGTATCGTTACGTTGATAAAGGATATCGATCAGCCGTTTAATCAAGGCGTTGCGACCAAACTGCTCACCTTTTTCAATATGTATCGCTGCGGTGCGGTACACATCCGGGCTCCCGAGGCCGTAAATGCAGGAAACTGAGGCTACAATAATTACATCTTTTCGGGTCATCAAGCTCATGGTCGCAGCGTTTCGGAGACGGTCAATTTCATCGTTTATTGACGAATCTTTTTCAATATAGGTATCGGTCGTCGGCATGTAAGCCTCGGGCTGATAGTAATCGTAATACGACACGAAATAATGCACGGCGTTGTCCGGAAAAAACTCACGGAACTCACTGGCCAACTGCGCTGCCAGCGTTTTATTGTGAGCAATAACGAGTGTCGGGCGCTGCACGTTTTGAATGACGTTGGCCAACGTAAACGTTTTGCCTGATCCTGTAACACCAAGTAGTGTTTGATTTTTATAGCCCTTTCGTAAACCTGTAGTCAACAGCTCAATAGCTTTGGGTTGGTCCCCAGCGGGAGGAAAAGGACGCTTAATGGTGAATGACATATTGACAATATTAGCACAAGTATGGTTAATTAGATACTAACATCCCGTTATGGTTTGAACAGCACTCAAACTATGATGGGGGTAGTTGGACCTTCACTTTGGCCGGGCTCCGCGCCCGTCCGCACTTGTACGAGGAGGATATGAGAGATGGCAGGCCGTTTTACCAAGAAAGAATGTATGGCGATGTCAGAGAGCAGGCTCAAGCAGCTCTATGCGGACAAAGACGCGCGTCTCACCCAAAAGCTCTTCATTGAAGTTTGTGGTGAGCTCGGCTTCTCCCACGGGCATCTTCGCACAGTCATCTATCGCGGCGATCACCCCGGTCGCCCGATACAGCTACATAAAAAGTAGCGGCCATCCTAACGGAATCAGGGCTTTCGCAACGTCGCGAAAGCCCTGCCCTTATCTTAGTAGGTGGGGAGAATACAATGGTAAACCACTTGGCGGGAACTTTAGTATTGCCGCGCGGCAGTTTCAGGATCAATGATTCGAGCGATATCAAATTACTCCGCCGATTCTCGGGTTCTATTCGTGATTGGATTCTGGATGAGGTGCTAGCGGCGGGAGATACCATTTCAGGCGGAGACATTGAGCTTTCTCCATTCATGCCTTACATTCTTCATTCGGAACTTTTACCGAGGGCTAAACGCTTAGTTTGCCCGCACGTCAATCCTTTCTTGGCAATTGGTGGTTGTCCTGAAGTGAAACTGGGATATGGCCAACGGGGCACATTGTCGCTAGAGCCACTAATTCGCGACACGTACATGCAAAAAGACCCCGGCGGAGTAGTGGTGCATGCATGTGTACACTCAATGTACAACATGGCGCTGCGATATCGTGACGAGGCCGGACGTCCGATGGCCCAGAGACATCAAGACCGCGTCATTAGCTACCCTCGTGATGTCCATGGGCGCCATCTTTACACCTACATGTTTGTTTCTAGTGTAGGTGGCTGGTTGAAGGTTTTGGAGCGTAAGTTTGCTGCAGCATTGGCGATGTACATCGCGTGCTTCGAGGGCCAGCCTATCGCGGAGATGTTCACCGAAGGTCACTGGCAAACAGTTCATCATGACATCGAGCCGATCGACGAAGATATTGAACCCTGGAGGACCCTTTTGGCAGCGGCGCACACTCAGGAACAAGTTGATTTCAGTTCTTACACAGGGTAGCTGCATTACGCACCTACCCTATATTATTACCTCTCATTAATCTTTCTTGACTGCTGGTTGCGCCATTCTGCGATTTTCAAATGATTGCCAGAGAGTAGTATATCAGGCACGGTCCAACCTCTATAATCTTGAGGTTTTGTATAATGTGGATACTCTAGAGCCGGCTGGCCATCCTTGGTTAAATGAAATGAATCAGCCTGTGGTGCACCATCCGGCAGTATCCCCGGCACAAACCGCGATACTGCGTCAACCAGTACTAACGCTGGCAACTCACCGCCAGTTAGTACATAATCGCCGATCGAAATTTGCTCATCAACTAAATGCTGCCGAATGCGTTCATCAAAACCTTCATAATGACCGCAAATCAGGATAATCCAATCGTGTTTGGCCAACGCTTCACACTTAGGTGACGTTAGTCGCTGGCCTTGAGGCGTCAGTAGGATAATGTGCGGCTTTCGATCCAATTTGGCTGACATGAGCACGTTGTTGAGCGCTTTATCCACTACATCTACTCGCATCACCATACCAGTGCCGCCACCATACGGCGTGTCGTCGACCGTACGATGCTTATCGTCGGCAGCTTCCCGTATATCATGCACTTGAATATCCACCAGCCCTTGCTCACGAGCACGTTTTAAAATGCTCTCATTAAAGTAGGGCAGAAAAAGATGGGGAAATAGGGTGAGAATGTCAATTTTCATTGATAGGCTTAAGACTTAAGACTTAACGACGTAGGAAAATCAAATTGGCATACATACTCTTAAGTCTTCGGCTTAGGTCTGATGCCTGGCTAGACTAATACTTCTGTCGGGACATCATCGAGGGAATCAGTTTTTTTCGGTTTCTGCTCGACCTGCTCCTCTTCGTCATGCTTCGGTACATCCTCTGACATCACTTCCTGCTGATGCTCATGGTGCTTCGATGCATTCGAGCGCTCCTCGGTTGATTCGTCGGGTGTGCGTACCTCACCGCCATCTGGCTCAAAGATCTTTAAATTAATGCGATCGTCCGATTTTGCCCCAAATACATGCAGCAGTTTTCGAATTGAGTTCACCGTGCGTCCACCTTTGCCGATAATTTTGCCCATATCCTCTGGGTTCAAGATCAGCGAAATCAAGGTTCCGCGGTCATCAAGCGTTTTTTCGGTTTTTACATCGTCAGGATGATCCACAATTGCTTTTACAATCATCTCTACAAACTGCTGCTCATTCATGGTTGCCATGGTTGTCCTTTCTTAAAAACAACAAAAAGACTTGAGTAATAATGCTCATGCGAGCACATGTTCAAGCCTTTCATGTGATATTGAAACGTTACGCTTTATTAGTTGCGATTTCAGGTTCAGCGTTCTCATCTGGTGACTCTTCCGGTGTAGCTGCACTTGCTGCGATTTCTTCGGTCTGTTCAGTGGCTGTTTCTGTAGATTCTGACGGTGTTTGCTTTTCAGTCTGCTCTGCCGCTTCAACTGGAGCTGCCTCGGCGGGCTTTGGTGCTACTTCAGCCTTTACCTCGGCTTTAGCTCTAGCGTACTTGATATTGCGTTTTTCCGTCAAGATGCCCTTGTCAACCAGCATGTTGTGGACTGTATCGGAAGCCACCGCGCCTTTGGAGATCCAATAAGTGACCCGATCGGCCTTAACCTCGAGTATTTTTGGTTTGCGATCAGCTAAATAATAGCCAACAACTTCGACAAATTTACCTTTGACCGGTGCTGAGTGCTCAGCCACCACAATGCGGTAGGTTGGTTGATGACGTTTGCCGGTACGAGTTAAGCGAATGCGAAGCATGGTGGTTAAACCTTATAGTTATGCTGATTTATCTATTTAGTTATACACGAAATGATCAGTTTGGTCAATGGACGGACATAAAGACTTAAGACATACGACTTAAAGATGGGAACATTAGAAGATAAGTCTTTAAGTCTTACGCCTTACGTCTATTATTCTATTTCCAAGGGCAGTTGTGTCTTTGCTTCAGCAGCCTCGTCCTGTTGAGGTTCAGGCATCAGCGAGTCCAAATGGGGGATGAGCTGACGGATTAGCTGCTCTTGACGCAAAATATCTTGCAAAATTTTGGTTGGTGGCGTGGCTTCGTACAGCGTGCGTTTGCGATGCTGCTGTACACTAAATAAGCCACGATTGGCTAAATGCTCTACAATCTCATAAGTGGTTGAGCGGGGAATTTCCGCTCCCCTTGCCAGGGGAGCAAGCAAACTTGGGCCACTTTTTAATCCATGAAGATACAGCGCGGCCTCATGCTGCGACAAGCCCAGTTGCATTAATTGTGTGATCAATTCCTTGGTGCGCATCTATCTCTTCTATACGCTTGTTCGCATCATTTCGCAAGTGAATCTTGGGGCATCGAGGTGAGTAATCGCAGTATTTCAGAGTGGACATCTGGATAGCCGTTTTTCAAGTCAGCAAAGCTGATCGGCTTTTTGCCTGGTAGCTGAATTTGATCAAGCACCAGGCTTGAATCTAAGACATGGGCACCAAGTATCTTCACAATCTGACCATCAACTTCGGTCCAAGACCCTGGTTTAGGCGACATAGCACGGATCAGATTTAAAACTGGTGTCGCAGATTTGCTCCAGTCAATCCGTGCAGACTCACTAGTGATTTTTCCAGTGTAGGTCGATTTTGTGTGATCCTGTTCAAAATAGGTCGCTTTTTCGGCTAAAATATCCTCCAGTGTTGCAATAAGTTGCCAAGCAGCAGCATGAGCGAGTCGCGCACTCAGTTCACCGGCGGTTTCGTTGGACGAAATGCGGTATTTTCGCATATCGATTATCGCTCCTCCGTCCATTTCGGCGGTCATACTGATTATGGCTACTCCGGTTTCGGTTTCACCATGCAAAATCGCCGACTGAATCGGGGTAGCGCCACGATATTTTGGCAGCAGCGACGGGTGAATATTGATCGCAGGATACGCGGGTATGTCGAGTACCCATTGTGGCAAGATTTTACCGTAACTCGCCACAATAATAAAATCAGGATTAAGGCTGCTTAGCTTATCAGCAAAATCAACCGCAACGGCTGCCTTTGTTTGATCCTTGTGCTCGATGTTCAGCGTGATTGGTTGCAGAACGTTCCGCTTGTGTTCAGCGCCAAATCGTTTTACTGGAGATGCGGTCAAAGCATGGCCTCGACCAGCCGGTTTATCTGTTTCGGTGACTACTCCAACTACATCAAACTGGGGGTGCTCAATTAACGCACGCAAAGGAGGCACTGCAAAATCGGAGGTGCCAAAAAAGACCACGCGGGACGTCTGTAGACGTGAAGTAAACAGTACACCGTTTAGATGATCAATTTCGTGCTGCATCACTCGCGCGTACAGCCCTTCAGCTGCAATAGTGACCTTTTTGCCATGTTCATTTAAACCAGTGACGCTCACTGCTGCTGGCCGCTCAACGACCCCGGTCACTCCCGGAATTGACAGGCATCCTTCAGTTGCCTTAGTGGTTGCTTTCGAGCGCTTGGTAATGCGCGGATTGAACAAAATGGTTTCCGGCACATGCTCTTCCTCGCGTCCTTTTCGCGGCTTTTCCAATCGTGCCACAAAAAGCTGAATGCTTTTGCCCACTTGCGGAGCCGCTAGCCCCACACCATCAGCGGCTTCCATAGTGTCAAGCATATTACGCGCTAAAGCCACCAGCTCCGGCGTTACTTTTTTAACAGGAGCGGCTTTGGTCGTAAGAATTTTGTTCGGAATTTTGACAATCGGCAATTTCATGCTGTAATCTTATCAAAATTTCCCTGATTTGTCACCACTAACCAACCAACGCATACAAATGACTTCCTAGGTGATCATTAGCTGCATTGGTCAAATGAGTCTAATTGGACTCATTGGATTCATTAATAGATGAACTTGGATCGTCGGAAGGGCGCATCAGGACCGATTCATCTCCCTCGCCGCCTCCAGTTGCTGGACGTAGAAGTGAGTCGTCAGTGGGAGGCTCTGATGGGCGTAGTAAAGAATGTGTATCTTCGATATCCTTTACCGAAATATATGTTGCCATCCACTCGTACGCATCATTAGTTAATGTATCAAACAGGGCAACGAATCTTTTGGTAGCTCTTGGTTCTGACAAAGTGAGCTTAGCTTTTCTTTGGGCGTCCCATTGCGCTAAAAACTGCTTCATCTCGGGGACGTGTACAAAGTGACGGAGGGTCACTGCTGAGCGAATAATATAGCGATGCAGCTCATAAAAAAGTTCTTCTTCAGTTATAGATCGCTCGACCGATTTTTGTATCCGGTCTTGAGCATTATGCCAGGAGTATGAATCCTTGCTGGCAGCGCGATGGTTGTGCCATGGATGCAGTGTAAATGGAGGTATGTTTTCCGGAGCGGACTCATTAAACAATATGGTGTGGCATTCGTCACTCCAACGTTCACGTATGCCTTGCAAAGGTTCAATAGCTGCTACTTGCTCAGCATAAGCGGCAGATTGGCTGTCCAGTGTATGCATATCAATTACCGCTGGCTCGGCTGGCTTCATTTCACGAATTGCATCATTGACAAGCTTTGTAACGCGTGGATCCTCAGGATTATAGCCTTGCTGCTCAGGCATTATTCCTCAACTTTCGGTTGTTGGGATGGACGGAGGAGATCATCAGGCGAAACTTGATCAGCACCTGCTGTTGGACGTAGCAAGGTGTCGGACGTGGGAGGAGCCGCTGGGCGTAAAAGAGCAGCTGATTCCGGTAATTCTAAACGAGTGAGTTCTGCTAAAAACTCGTCAATGATCTGTACGATAGCTCGTGACATCCGGTCCCTAATGAATGCTGTTTTGGGTAGTCGGGATTTAATATTTTTCATGTCATCTTTGCAATATGCAACTGCATCGTTAGGACTTTTCCATTCATACTGAGGAAACCCAGTACGAAAATATAACAATATGTTAGTTAACCAATAGCATGTTATGAACATTATCTCTTTCAAATCCTGCGGACGATGAAGGGAGCCATAATGCCACCTATATGACTTAGTTTGATCATTATAATGTTCCATGAACGACCTTAATTGTTCGGTATCAGCGTCCTCGAGCTCATTCCAAGCAGCATGGCATCGCTCGATTGCTGAAAGCTCTGGTTTCGCTGGCTCCTCCGCTAGTCGAGATTCAGGTGCCTTAAAGTCTTGGTTTGCTTCATTCTCTGATTCAAATCCCAGATGACTTTCTGACATTACGCTTCCTTCGCTACATTTTTTGTCTCAACAAGCACTTTATACAGCTGCTCCAGCTGATCGGTGGATTTTTCGATTGAATATTTTCGCACTTCACGGAGCGCTCCGATGCTTAAATTGTCACGCAGTTTTTTATCATCAGTGAGCGAGTAAAGATGCTGGAAAAATTGATCTGATCCAGGCTTTGCTACAAGCCCGGTTTCGCCATCGGCAATGATATCACCAGGGCCGAGGGCATCGTACACCACTGCCGGTGTGCCGGAGGCCATTGCTTCAAGTAGCACCAGTCCTTGTGTATCGGTCAATGACGGAAAGGCAAAAATGTCGCAAGCTATGAAATATTGAATCAGATCATCATGCGAAACAGTACCAAGAAAGTTCACCGAGTCACTTAAATCACGTGCTTTGACGATGCCCTCGTAGGCTTTTCGGTCAGGACCATCGCCGGCTAGCAGCAGATGCACTTTAGGGTTGCGCACTGTGACGCGGCCAAAATCTTTCAGTAGCTGTGTAACGTTTTTTTCTTCAGCCAGGCGTCCGACGTACAAAATGTAGGTCATATCAGGATCGAAGCCTAATTTTTTGCGAGTATCAGCTTTGGCGATCGGGGAATAGGCCTTTAGTTCAATACCAGTTGGTAATACTAAGACGTCGGTTTTTACGCCGTAGGACTTCAAAATCTTAGCCATGCTGGGGGTTGGAGTGAGCACCACATCAAAACTGCTAGTGAACCGTCGCACCCACCAGCGCAATATTGGCTTAATCACACGGTGGAGTGGGCCAGCGTAGTGGGTGTAGCCTTCAAGATGAGTATGATAGGTCAGCACGCTTGGGACGCCTCGCCGTGCTGCAATTTTACGCCCCAGCGAGCCGGTACTAAATAGCCCTTGAACGTGAATAATATCTGGCTTGACTTCTTCTACTATTGCCTCAGCGTGACTGATCATCGGATACGCGAACGGATGTGATGGCTGACCGATCAGTGGAAAGGATGGTAATCGAAAGACGTGAGGACGCGCCTTAAACGATTCAGCATCGGAGTGCGGCGTTACTATATCTACTTGGTGATGACGGGTTGTTAGTTCATGCCGAAACAGCTCAATCGAGTTAACCACGCCGTTGACCGTCGGCAGATACGTTTCAGTAAAGATCAGTATTTTCATTTCGGGTGTAGTATATCATAGAACAAGAAACATCGAGCATAAAATCAAATACAAAACAGTTGCGGAAAATTTCTAATTTCTAATTATTAATTTCTAAATTTAAGGAAGAGGATTTTTTACGGATTTTAAAAATTAAGAACTAAAAACTAAAAATTACAACAGCTGCGTTGGGTCAACTTCGACTACCCATGGTGCAGCAAGTTGTGTCGCAATTGACCGAGTGTCCGGCAGTGTCTCCGGATCAAGCACCTTAACAATGATGTGATAGCGATATTTGCCGCGTAGCCGCTCAAAAAAACAGGCAGCTGGACCGAGGATCTCGGCTTGCTTTTGGTCGAGCTGAGATTCAAGAATTCGGGCCAAATCGACCGTCGCTTCGTGGCATTTTTGTTTGTCCCGATGCTGATAAAGGAAGCGTACAATGTGGCTAAATGGTGGATAGTGAAATTGCTGACGAAACTTGAGCTCAGTTTTGGCGAATAAGCCAAAGTCATGCAACGCTGCTGCACGAATTAACGGGTGATCGGGTTGATAGGTTTGGATAATTGTTTTTCCGGCATGTTTGCCCCGCCCAGAGCGACCGGCAACTTGCACCAGTAAATTAAAGGTATTCGCCGCGGCATGATAATCGGGCAGCATCAAGCCACCCTCAGCCAGCACGATACCAACCAAATCAACGGCGGGGATATCCCATCCCTTGGCGATCATCTGTGTGCCGACCAAAATATCGTAGCGTCCGGCTGCAAAATCGTGATACATCGTATCGATGATTGACCGTGATGCAGTAGTGTCGCGGTCCATGCGCAAAATCCTAGCCTGTGGCATAATGCGAGCAATCTCCGACTCCACTTTTTCAGTACCAAACCCGCGAAACACTATCGTCGGTGCTTTGCAATAAGGACAGAGCGCCATAGCGGGTTCAGTGTGACCGCAGTGATGGCACTGCAGCGAAGCTGCAGAATTTCGAATTTCGAATTTCGAATTTCGAAATTTTTTGAACGATTCCTTGTCTTTATCTGTTATATCGGTTTTATCAACATTATGAACTGTCATTGGTACATTGCAGTTTTTGCATAGTACAATGTGACCACAGGTAGTACAGAGCGCGGTCGTAGAGTGGCCACGACGATTTAGCAGCAAAACGGCCTGCCTGCCGTCCCTCACTGTCTGTTCTAGCTCTTGAAGCAATGAGTGGCTCAAAAACTGGCCTTCGCCGAGACGCTCTTGTTTTAGATCAATAATGACAGATTCAGGTAGTGCGGCTTGGTGAATGCGATTGTTCAATCGCGCCAGCTCGTATTGGCCGTTGCTGGCTTTCCACACCGATTCCAAACTTGGAGTGGCCGATCCAACAATCAGTTTTAGTCCCAATGTCCGGTGCATTTGTTCGGCGAGTACTCTGGCGTCGTAGCGCGGCGCGCTCTCCTGATAATAGGTTTTTTCATGTTCCTCATCAATTACGATCAAGCCTAACTGTTCGAAAGGTAAAAAGATAGCGGATCGCGACCCTACCACCAAGCGCCTCGTACCATCATGGACTTGCCACCATATCGCGCGGCGCTCTGCAGCTGAAAGTTCACTGTGCCATACTGCTACTATACCACCAAAGCGCTCCTCAAATCGTTTGCGGGTTTGCGGAGTAAGCGCAATCTCCGGTACGAGCATCAATACTTGTTTACCGCTTTTCATTATTTCCTCAGCGTAGCGTAAATACACCTCTGTTTTACCTGACCCGGTGATACCGTGGAGGAGCACCGGCTTCGAGGACATCTCGATGATATTAAGAGCATGTTGCTGATCAGATGTAAGGGAGAATTTAGAATTTAGAATGGATTCGGCGGGCTCACCACGAGTTGGGAATTTAGGAGCGGTCGCTATATTCGATATTCTATTTCCTATATTCTGCTCTTTCGATCGTTTTCGCATTATCGGCAAGAAGCAAAATACGCATGCGGCGAGCGGAGCCATGAAGCGTTCACTGATCCAGGTGCTCAGATCTTTTTGATAGGGCATCAGTCGCAAATCAGGATCGATTACTTTAGTAATTGGTTTAATCGGGATGCGCCGATGAGGCCTTGTCTTTGAAGGTAGGTTCCAAACCACGCCATACACAATTTTTGACCGTACTGGCACAGTCACCGCTGTTCCAATTGTTACAACGTTTTGGACAATTTCAGGAACGGAATAGGTAAATACTGCCTGTTTTCCAGAGCGCTCAACCATTACATCAGCAAATAGCATTTTTGATTCCATAGCGACTAAGCATAGCTCGATTTTGAAGCAAATGTAAAGCCGCACGAGCTCTGGAATTTGAGCCGGCGGCTTTGTGGAATGCGTTATAGTACGAATAGTCTTTTGATCGCACGGGGTGCGAGTGGCGAAGCGACCATAACAGCGAAAATGAACAGTGTGATTCCAATGAACGCTGCGAGCGAATTGTGGGGGTACGTTTTGATGAGACGTCGCGGGTCGCTCACCTGCCATGCGTTGTACGTTCCCGGAATAAGCACTGCAATCATGGCTGCTATGACGACGGGGGTCGGAAGGTGCAGCACGGACGAAAGAGCCAGAGCAACGATTACATCGAGCGCAATCAGTCCCAAGCCGGAACCCAGAATTGTTCCAGCAAACAATGCATCGGGGAAAGGCACGTTGCCCACCCGCCTCAAGGCTGTCCTCGGATTCATGTTCCTGTTGTTCCTTTCTGTATTGGCTTGGTGTGCCTGATGCCCCACCAAAAGCATCGAATAGCGACCCAGGCGGGAATTAGTATCGGGGCATACAAACTATCCTGGAACGCGGCTTTGGCGGCGTGAGCCAGCCCTTGCCCCCGATACCGGCTCGCGAACTCATCCGTATGGCGCACCTTGATTCGATAGATCAGTGCGCATTGCATAGCAATGATGACATATATGACTAGCCAGATCAGCAAGGTGTACGGTAGCCGGAGTGGTTTTGCAAGAACAATTAGGATGGTCAGGAAGGTGAAATTGACTACCGTTGCGCCGATCCATCCTGCTACGACTGCCCACAGCTCAAGTACTCGAATTGTAAATACCATTCAACTCTCCCTTACGCGTAAGCGGCAGGCTTGAATTCGCGAAATAGGCTTGTGAGGCCGCGAGCTAACATGTAGGTAGCCGGGGTGTCTTTGTGTGTGCACTCGACTATCAGGCCGCGGAGCTGTAGGTTCCGCATAGTTGGATTAATCACCATGTTGGTACCGATGAGCTCACGTATCCGCTCAACGCTAACCTCGCTTGCTTGATGAATCACGTGCAGTACTATGATCTGAAAAGTCGTCAGGTATTGCAGCCGGTCCAGCAGAGTTGATTCTGGCATGAGCAAAGTTCCTTTGTAAAGTGACTGCATGTTTGTATATGAACATGCTAGAAGTTACTATACCACAATTTAATCAATTCTGCACCTTGGCAAAAGAAAAAGCCGGGCTGACGAATCATCCGGGCTTTTATTCGGGTCGTGGAGTCTATTCCAGGTCTTGGATTGATCGGGGAGTTTCATTGATCTCCTCCGTTTCCCAGTTATCGCAATCGAGGCGGCGACAGTGCAGCATGCGGCGCGAGGAGCTGTCTTCCATCTCCACGGTTGCGATGGTGGCGAATTTGCAGGATAGGCACAGCGCCGGCTCCATCAAGCGCACGATTTTCAGTCGAGTGTTATGTGTCACCGTTCATGTCCCCCTGGTGTAAACGATCTGGACAACGTCGTCCATTCTTGCTATAATTATACTCGAATATATAGAATCTGTCAAGATAGGACTAGCATGGCACTTGTGGCATTAATTGGTCGGCCAAACGTGGGGAAATCATCGCTGTTTAATCGCCTGATCGGCGAGCGACGCGCCATTGAGGCAGCCGAGCCTGGCACTACTCGCGATCGGCTTTACGGTGTGGTGCAATATCGTGGCAAAGAGGTTACACTTTTGGACGTTGCCGGCTTATTGGCTCACGAGAGCGGTGAGCTAGAGCAATCAATCAAACAGCAGATTGATTATGCGCTTAACGAATCTGACCTGCTGCTTTTTGTGGTAGATGTGCAGGTCGGTTTGACCAACGAGGATCTAGCGGTGGCTGAGCGCTTACGAAAAGCAGGTAAGCCGGTTGTGGTAGTGGCGAATAAAGCGGATAACCGTGCTGCAGACGACCAGATATATCAATTCCTACGCTTAGGATTCGGTGACCCAATGCCAACCTCAGCTATCCATAATAGCGGTTTAGCGGATCTGCAGGATGAACTGCTACAGCGCTTGCCGTTGCAGAAGCAGACTAAGGCACATGATTCACGTATTCGCATCGCGCTGCTTGGCCGCCCGAATGTGGGGAAATCAACGTTGCTCAATCAATACGCTGGCAGCGATCGCGCAATTGTTTCAAGCTCTGCTGGCACTACTCGCGACGCAGTGGATATTACGATCAATCATAAAGGACACGCCGTCATTTTTACCGATACGGCTGGCATCCGCAGGGCTGGCAAAATTGAGGTCGGTATCGAAAAATTTGCGGTGCTTCGATCGATCGCCGCTATTGAGAGGACAGATATTGCTGTTGTGTTGATTGATGCCGAAGAAGGTCCAACCGCTGGAGACGCTCGGATTGCTGGGTTAGCGGCAGAGGCTGGCAGAGGGGTGATATTGGCGGTGAATAAGTGGGACACGATAGAAAATCAAAAATCAAAAATCAAAAATCAAAAAACTGGCGGTGAAGAGTCTGCCGACTTATCAAAATTCTACGCTCGACGTTCAAAACTGACAGATACTGATCCGGATCAGCTTGCTCAACGGCATTTCCTAGCTAAATTGCAGCGTCAGTTTGCTTACATGCCCTGGGCTCCGGTGGTGTTTATTTCGGCGCTTGAGGGATTGCATACGCGGCAACTGCTTGATCAAGCGCACAAAGTTTTTTTGACGCGCCAAATTCGGCTGGGTCCGGAAGTGCTTGATTCAGTCAAAAAAGCGGCTGAAAGTACCCATACACGCTTGCCGCTCATTTACTCAATTGCGGAGAGCGATACTAGTCCACCCACATTTGTACTTCAGGTGAACCGGCCGGAGACCTGGCATTTTTCACATCTGCGCTTTATTGAAAATCTAATTCGCCAAGCCGAGCCGTTTAACGGGACGCCAGTTGAGATCAAGCTAGAAAAATATCATAAATCTTCGTGATCATGTCAGCGAAGTGTTAGTCTAGACCTGTCGATTCCCGCGCAGTATCAGTACGTAGCGTGATGCACCAGGCCAAAATTCTCGAACGGATACACCGTCACCCACACTTTGCCAACGATGTTTGCTTGCGGTACCAGCCCCCAGCTACGTGAATCATCTGAATGCTCGCGATTATCACCCAGTACAAAAAAGCTGCTTGGCTCCACAATCCAGGTATGTTCCGAGTTTTCACCGGCAACTCGTGTTTGAACACCTGAAGCCAGATAAGGCTCATCTAAGCTGATGCCATTTGGCTGCGCATTGTTGTAAACCGTTACTTTTCCACCCGAGACCACCACGCGATCGCCCGGTAGACCAATCACACGCTTGACGTAGTTGAGCGCTGGATTGAGTGGATACTTGAATACAATAATGTCGCCGCGCTGCGGAGCATGGAAAGCAAAATTCACTTTTTCCACCATTAGGTACTCATGATTATGAAAGGTGGGCTCCATCGAGCTGCCGTCTACCACAAACGGCTGGATTAAAAAAGTGCGTATAATTAACGCAAACAACAAGACGATGATCACCGTCTTCACAATTTCGTATAAATAGCGAAACAGGCTGGTTAGTGGGTGCTCCGAGACGTGATGAACGACACTTTGAGGTGCCGTATCAGCTTCATGCTCGCTAGCAGTCACAGATTGATGTTCGGATTCCATTACTCTCCAGATTAGCCTTTTTTTGGTTTTTGAGCAAGTTTCAAAAAGGCACTATAGCGACGGCCAGCAGTTACTGTATTAGAGTGCGACTATCCCGAACGATTGTTTCTAAATCAAGGGATTGAATTTCATCGATGTCAAGCTTGCGATGCTCCAAGGGATAGCCGAGATACTTAGCCAGATAATCGGCTTTATACCGGTTGCGGGTAATATACGTAATATCATTCACTAACACATTCTCCAATTTGGTGGCCTTCACGCACATTCCCTCGAACTTTTTTTGAAATGGATCGATGGGCTGATGAAGATTAATAAGACATCCGAGATCAGAGAATGTCTGCACACATGAACTATAACAGAGCCCAAAGCCTTGATATTTTCCGCATAATATGATCTAATTGCTAAAGCAATCTTTAGGTATTGCAATCGGGCAGTACCTTAACATGCATGAGGAGGACGCTATGCGTCTGTTTAGTGTTTGGACTTTGACAAGTGCTGTCTTCGGTCTCGCCACTTTCATCACTGCCCAGGAAAGAACGGTGCAAGTAACTGGTGTTCGCACACACGCTGGCAACACTCTTTTGCTCTTTCCTCACAAGCAAAAACAGCCAACCTTTGGTAAACCTGTAAAGCAGCGATGGTTCCTCCCGAACGTTGCCAACGCCGGCTTTCCAAGAATGTGGCCCATTTCTTCCAACTCTTTCTTTGTCGCCTTGAATCCCCCGCGGGAAAGTACAGTCTACCACTGTACTAAGGTAGGAAAGTCGAACCATTGGCAGATAGTCGTAACAGATCTCCCTGGGAATACCCGAGATATTCTCCATTTGACCGATGGCTACGCGGCTGTAACCAGAGACGAGGTATTCTTGGGCCAACATGAGAGCCCGCTCTTTGAGGCTCTAACGATGTTCCCCTTGAAGGATTTCCAGCGCATCTTCAAGGTTCCGGGAGGTTCTCTGCTCGTAGGCCGCTGGGGCATCCGTTATATCTCTTCAAGGACAGAGCGGATATGCGTGCACTACCAGCTTGATTCGCTGGAGAATGTCTCCTCCAACGCTTCGGGAGGACTCCTACTTCTAACCGGCAGTCGCATTGTCACGAGCGAACTTGGCGCCTCAATTGAGATAGAGGAAAAGAGTCAAGAGAAGGGCTCGACATCTCGGACCTTTGTCGGCACCAATCTAAGTCGCCGAGTGCTCATCACGCTCCGCCGGCTGGCTAACGGCGGCTATGCGAAAGAAGAGTCGGTGAGCGAAGCAAGTGGGCAGCCCGGGCCCACTTACGTTCAGAGCAGGGTACAGTGGTATCGCTGGACGAGTCGAAAACTAGAGCGCTCCAGAGATCACGGCAAGACCTGGCTTTCGATGATCGACGCTGACCGAGACGGTGGCGGTTCACTGATCGGGTTATCGATGACACCCTTCGGCCCCTTGATCTGGGACCGCGACGGCTATTTCTCACTTCACCGCGAAGTGCAGGGTACCTGGGATAGCTTCCGACTGATGCTTGACGAAGACTCGGAAGACCAACCTCTCACTGCCAGCTATCACAACCGAGTCGTTTGGGCAGTAGCACGCTCGGGCGCTTTCTACGAGGTACCAATCCTTATGAAGTAATTCCCGTTGGGTTTCTCGGAGCGATATGATGTTATTGTATCGCTCCTAGGACCGAAAAGGGAATTTTAGCATAGTGGACTCGAACTTTTGTCCACTTGAAAACAAAAAACAGCTGTACAGCTGTTTTTTTGTTGCAATAAAACTCGTGATTAATTAGTTCAATCAGATACGGATAACTCCCTGTATGGTGGGCAATACTGGACTCGGACCAGTGACCTCTGCAATGTGAATGCAGCGCTCTAACCAGCTGAGCTAATTGCCCGAATGAGTCACGATAGTGACGAAATGAGGGCTACCGGTAGGCTAAACAAATACGAATGAAGGGAGTAATTGTTATTAAGCTGCGAACTCGCGTGAGCAGATTTTAGCCGTTAAGCCGGATTGCCCAAAAAAGCGTGGTGACTCCGACGCTCGCACGCTCGAGGCATCCTTTTCAGCGCAAGCAGTCCAATCTCTGTCTAAGAGTTGGACAATGAGCATGAAAGGTGCCAGAGCTAGCCGAGCGAGGATCACTAGCATCTATGTAGCGACTTCAAAGCACAGCTTTAGCGATTAGTATTCTATCATATCAGGGCGCAACGATGTAGTGCTTGATCTGTGTCAAGATTTATTTAGAGAACCAATCGCCCCAGTAGCCTTTGACTCCGTCGGTCAATTGGTTGTAAAACTGAGTGATCACAAATTGCAACGCTTGTAGGAATGTTAATTTTCGGGCCGGGATCCCGTCTTGACCGGTGATATTTTGATCTTCACTTGGGGCTGGTATTGGCACTTGAACCGATGGAGCGATCTCTTTTTTGTCGGTTTGATCTTTGCTGACAAAGGTCATCTTTAGTTGGCCGAAATCTTGGTTGTCAACCATAATGTCAACGGTACGGTCACCGGGGTCTTTTGAGGCAATGCGAGTGAACCACTCGTTCCCGACTAAGTCGGGACCTTTGATAGTGGTGTCTCCGCCGGAGGCAATTATTTTTGGTTTGCGATCAGTAATAATGCTGCCGTCAGTGCTAATCACTCCCACTACCACGCGGTAGACTGAGCTGTCATCGGCTGGGATGTTTTGGCCATCTAAGCGAATGTATGATTTATTTTTGTCAACTGGTAGCAGAACAATGGCGTTTGAAGCCTTGCCTTTTATTTTAGTTTGCGATGTTCCTGACCCGCTCTTATTTACCGCCTGAGTATTATTGCTGACTACCGACTCGACGGTGTTACTACCCTCGCTGGTGAAGGTAGCGGTCGCGGTGTTGTTAATTATGGTACCATTGTTGTTGACGCCAACTGACGAATCAGCGCCGGCGTTTTTTTGCTCAGTGCGTCGGATAGCCCATATTCCGATAGCAATTGCTACGATAGCCACTCCAGCCAAAGCAATCTTGCGATATGTGAGCATACGATGTCTTGTCCTCATAATTTTATGGTATACAAAAAAGAACTAAAGCGCTAATATTCCGCAACTGAGCAGTGTTCTTAAGGACACTAATGTTATTCTACCGGTTCTTTGTTGGTAAGTAAAAGGATAGTGAGCTGTTGCATCACACTGCAGTACATCGTACAGTATAATAAGATGAAATTATCGAAGCTGCAGCACTATCGTAGATTAGCACTCTGTCTGGCAGGACTATTGTTTGTGGCGATTGCGTATAGTGTGCACTCTGTGCGCGCGCAAGGTGGAAAGGCAGATATTGTATTAACAAAATCTGTGGACAAAACATCCGTAAACGCCGGTGACACCTTAACCTATTCAATTGCATACAAAAACAATGGCTCAGTTAAAGCGAACAATTTAGTTATTTCAGACGTTGTCCCAACTGGAACAACCTACGTTGGTGGATCAGCTTCGAACGGTGGTGGGGAGAGTGGTGGAACGGTCAAATGGAACATTGGTACTGTCAACCCGGGCGCCTCCAGCTCGGTCAACTTTAAAGTAACGGTAAATGGAACCAGTAGCGGTGGTGGTACGAGCTCGAATAACAATACAAGCAACAACAATTCTACCAGTAATAATACTAATAACACGACTAACACGAATAATAATACTACCAATAACAACACGAATAATACCAACAACAATAATACGAATAATCAGAATACCAATTATAACTCTGGCACAATTGACACGTCCTGCCCGGTCGGAACGCATCTAACCTACGAAGTCGGACCAGGCAAGCAATACACAACGCTCGGATCTGTGCCGTGGAGCACGCTTGGGGCAGGCGATAGTGTGCGTATCTATGACAATAATGGCGCTCCCTATCACGAGAAGATATTTATTTCGACCAGCGGCACTGCTGCTGCCCACCTTACCATTTGTGGTGTGCTTGGTCCGAACGGCGAGCGCCCGATGATTTATGGGGATAACGCCACTACGAATAGTCAATTCGCCTCGTATTCCACCGTGTTTCGTCAGCCTTACGGCGTAATGTATATTGGTGCGGTCAAATACGCCACTATTCCGAGCTATCTCGAAATCAAAAATCTTGACATCGCTAACACCTCAGCTGGGACTACTTACACAGATACCACCGGCGCAACGGTACCGTATGTGCAAGGGGCGGCACCTATTTACGTATACCGCATTGCGCACAGTCAGTTAATCAATCTCGAATTGCATAATGGCAGTAATGGACTGTTTATAAACACCGGCAACACCTCGAACGATTATTCGCAGGATGTGCTGGTAGCGGGATCATACATTCACGGAAATGGGGTAGCTGGCGTGCTTCGCCAGCATAACGTTTACTCGGAGGCTTTCAACATCGTGTTTCAATACAATCATTTTGGCTACCTGATCGATGGTTCACTTGGTTCCAATCTGAAGGATCGCTCAGGGGCGACTACTATTCGCTACAACTGGTTTGAGGGCGGTGCCCACATAATGGACCTAGTAGATGAGGAAAATGCTTCTCCGTATTTTGATACGCTGCCTGGTTATTACACGTCTTACGTATACGGAAATACCATCATTGATCCTCCTGGCGTCCAAGGTACGGGCACATTTCATGGGTCAAGTTTAATGATTCACTTCGGACAAGATACCGGAGTAAGCGTACCCACTCACTCGCGTCGTGATTTGTACTTCTTTAATAACACATTAGCCAACTACTCCGATGGCACGGGAGCTAACAGTCGTTTTCGCTCCGTGATATTCCAAGTGACTGATAGCGTCCAGAACATTCATGCCTGGAACAATATATTTTATAACACTAACGTCACAGCAGGAGTAAGCGCGTCACAACTCAATCTACAAAGTGCAGGACCAGGAAATGGCGACTATGGAGTGAACTGGATCAATATGCCGTGGAGTCAATGTGCCAGCAATGGCACCTGTACCGGCACCATTAACGGTATCGCTAATATACTTTCAAATGCTGTTGGGGCAAACCCGGGCTTTGCTGACGCTAGCATGAATTCATTTGATCCTCATTTAACCAGCGGATCAGCAAATATCAATAAGGGCCAGGCAAATGATGCAAATGCGCTGAACTACACCGTTGATCATCAATACATCAAACATCAAGGTGCGGGTGCTCGCACGGTTAACGGTGGTACGATTGACCTTGGCGCGTTTGAGTTTTAAGCAGAATTACGAATCATGGGTCAAGAGCGAAGCTGGCATAGTGGGCGTCTCGCTTGATAGATCATCCATCTTACCGCTACAATTAAACTATGCCTCAAAAACATCTCGATCAAATTAAAATTTTGATACTGGTAGTTTGTATCTTTATCACTGCTGGTTCGTCGGGATACATCTATCTTGAGGGCCTGTCACCGACCGATGCAGTCTTGCGTACACTCCTAACCTTCTCTACACTAGGATATAGCGAGGCTACCACACAGTCTGATGTAGGCAAGTGGTTTACCATTGCGCTGATTTTGGTGGGTGTTGGTGTGATTGTGTACGCCACCTCGGGTTTTGTCCGAGCGGTGATTGAAGGGGAAATTAGTGGATCATGGAAACGCCATATGGTACATAAACGATTAGATCATTTAAAAGACCACATTATTGTGTGTGGGTTTGGTCGAGTTGGCCGTCAAGTGGCTGAGGAACTGGCGGCAGAAGACGAAAAAGTGGTGGTAATTGACAAGAATGATAAATCAAGCGAGTGCGAAAAACTAGGCTATGTATTTGTACAGGGTGATGTATCGGCCAGCGATGAGGTATTAACGCGGGCTGGTATTACCCGAGCTCGCACCATAATCATCGCTATCGGTACCGATAGCGAGAGCCTGGCTGCGTCAGTTAACGCGCGAGCCCTTAACCCGGACATCTTCATTGTTGCGCGGGCAACGAATGCACAGGCGGAGAGCCGCTTACTGCGCATTGGAGCCAACAGAGTGGCGATGCCGGCGTTTATCGGTGGCTACCACATGGCGACGATGGCGCTTCGACCAACCGTCGTTGATTTTTTGGATCTTGTAATCGATAGCAAGCATGGTGAGCTGCAAATTGAAGAACTTGAAGTGGAGCATCATTCAAAATTAGTGGGTGAACGAGTAATGGAAAAATTTGCTAATAAACGCAGCGGAGTCGCTTGTCTCGCCATGAAACGGAAGGGATCTGCAGGATTTGCTCGACCAACCGCCACCATGCAAGTTGAAGCAGGGGATAAACTGATTTTAATGGGCACGCTGCAACAGCTTGATACGCTGCTCGGACGAAAGTAGTGATGCATTCAACCCTATTTCATCTCGGCACCGTTACTATCTACTCATTCGGCTTGCTATTGGCACTTGGCATCATTTGGGGCTGCTTGACCGTTGCCCTGCTGACGAAGCAAGCCCGGCTGAGCTTGCGCGGGCTATTTGATAATCTATTGTTTGTGATTTTTGGCGGGGTGTTTGGCGCCCGCGTCGCCTACGTCATTATTTACTATCACTATTTTACGGCTCCTCAAGGCAGTTTTTGGAGCATTTTTGCTCTTTGGCAGGGAGGACTAATTTTTTACGGTGCATTAGTTGGAGGCATTGTGGCCGCCTGGCTGGCCTTTCGCGCTGAAGGACGGGCATTGTGGCGCTGGCTCGATTTGATGATGCTCGGCTTGTTGCTAGGGGTCGTATTTGGCCAGGCTGGGTGCTTACTCGGTGGATGTGCTGTGGGTGCTGCCTCGGCATCACGATTCACACTTGATCATCGTCTACCAATCGCACTCTATGAGTCTGGCTACACCGCAGCTTTGTTTGCTTTAAGTCTATTTGTGTATTTAAAACGTCCCGATGCTCGAAAGGGCGGATACATTTTTGCCTACGCTGGATTTTTGTACGCTATTGGCCGCCTGTCCCTCGATTACTGGCGTGAGCCGCTGGTGAAATGGCATGGCCACCCGGCTGCCCTCTATGCAGATCTTGTTTTAATGGCCGCGTTCGCCCTAGCTATAGGTTCTCTCAAATCGAAAAAAAGCGCCCGGAGCGCTGGCGATTCCTAAACGTAATAATACATAGCCAAGACTAAACTAGCGAATTATAAGCAGGTGCACTTACTGCTTCGTAACCTCTTTAATCAGTGCTTCGAACGAGGATGGGTTAGATTCAGCAATCTCAGCTAAAACCTTGCGATTAAGGTCAATTTTTTTGAGCGTCATTTGGTGCATAAAACGAGAGTAGGTTAAGTCGTGACTTTTTAAGGCAATATTAATAGTCGAAATCCATTGTCGGCGAAAATCACGTTTTTTATTGCGACGATCGCGGTAGGCAAAAATGCCAGCGTTCAGCACCGCTTGGCGAGCCATCCGCACTAAATTATTACGGGTGCCACGATATCCACGGGTCAGCTTAAGCAAGTTTTTGTGAGTTTTATGTGAGGTAACACCTCGCTTGACGCGCGACATATTTGTTCCTTAACCGTTTGGTAGCATTTTGCGTACTCGCGACGCATCAGCTGCTGAGGCAGTACGTCGAACTGTAGTACGGGGTGATTTATTGACTCGCAAATGACTCGCGCCGGCTGGCTTATACTGAATAACACCGGTGCTGGTAAACCGAACTCGCTTTGATAATGCTTTGTGCGTTTTTGCTTTCACGTGCCGAATCCTTAAACATTACTAGGGTTTTTTTGGCGCATTTGCCGAGGCAAGAGTTGCAGTTATTTGATTTCCAAGCTTATTGGGTGATTGCTCCACGGTGCCACCGATTTGCGCAATCAATTGATTCATCAGGGTATACGCACGATCAGCAAAAGCTTGCTCGCGCCCTCGCATTTTGAGCGCCAAATGCACTTTGTTGCCCTGTTCTAAGAACTTTTGTGCTTGCGCAACTTTAAGGGCAGTGTCGTGCGGCGAAATTTTTAACCCCATCCGAATTTCTTTAATGGTAATTGTTTTTTGGTTTGCTCTGGCCCGGCGTTCAGCACGTGTTTCTTCGTACTTCAATTTGCCGTAGTCAACCAGCTTACATACCGGCGGATTTGCATCCGGACCAACCTCTACCAAATCAAGATTACGCTCCTCAGCCAGCTTTAGTGCATCGGCGGTTGGAATAACGCCAATTTTTTCGCCACGCTCATCTATCAACAGACACTGCAGTGCACGAATGTCTTCATTGATACGCGTGTTCTTAGCGATGGCCTTACTTCTCCTAATCTTAACTACGAGAATACCAGAATTGGCGCTTCAAGTCAACAGAAGTATCGATGCTGCCTCTCGTAGCAGTACTCATGAACGCTCATTGGTGATTCGGTTGCGCCGTGCGACCACTAATCGAATAGCTTGCGGCAGGATGGATACACTTATTGGGGTCTCGGCGATTGTAACGCCATTGTACAGCACCTTAACCGGCTGATCAGCTTGAATCACTGCCTGCTCGGAGCGGAGCAGCGTATCAATCGCAGCTTCGCTACGACCTAGTCCTAGTAAACCTGCTCTTGGTGCGGTCATAATGATAAAATTAAGCACACCTGGCATATCAAACGGTGCCGCGTCAGATGAAAGTCGAATGATCA
>CAZLPY010000010.1:0-18198 GCA_964561525.1 uncultured Candidatus Saccharibacteria bacterium
CGTTGGCTTTTTCCTCAACCTTAAGTGAACCCGGACTCGCTGCTTCACGTATCGCGTCCCCCGCAAGCGATGTGATGCCGCCCACGATGCCCGAAGTGATGGTAGGCCGGCTCACCGTGCCTTTCCGTACACTATCGATCATCTTCGTGCCACGTATCTGCCAACTGTCGTCCACCGGCCGCATCAGCACCTGAATCCACACCTGCTCATCGTCACCAAGTTTGCCGAGCGGCGCCGTAATACCAGCCAAGGGGTCAACGTTAAAATTGGCAAATGTTTTAATCGGATACACATCTGCCTTCGTCATCTCAAGCTCAGTGCCCACTAAATGCTCACGGGCCAAATCGATAGTGCGGGTATAATCATCGACTTTGACAATTTCAATCGCCGGATATTGAGCGTAAATTTGCCCTTCGACAAAATCGCGTAAATGCAGTGGGCAAAACACGAAAAAACGGATGTTTGAGCCTTGCGCCACAATCTCAAAGCTCACATGCTCCTGAAATTCTGATGAGGCCTGATAAATACCGTGCAAACTAGCAAACATCTGCTCAGCAGCGAGCGGTGTTTTGTCGTTATGACGTGGCACTTCGATCATCAGCAACACATACTGCCGACTCGACAGCCATTCCAAGCGCCGCTGATCTTGATTAATGCGGCCCCAAGTACGCATAAATACGATGAAGCCGAGGCCAAATACAGCTGCTAGTAATATGAGTACACCAAATACAACCATCGGTAATCAATCCCCTTTTCTACTACTTTAGCACAAAATACCAAGGTTTAGGGTGAAAGGTTCAGGGGGTTAGTAGAATCCTATTGAGCCCTATACCTTATACACTCTAAACCCTATCCCCTGCTTTACTTTCCTTCAGCTACCGCAATCGCCTCTTTGGCATCGGCGCTCACCTTAGCTTTATTGGCTGGAGTGATGGTGTAGAGCTTTTTGCCGACCTTCACAAATTGCGGTTTGATCTGCAAATTGATTACAATGGTATTTTTCTTGACGTGACGACTTTTCAGTACTGCAGCCACAATTTCATCAGTAGTTAATGGCTTTTTGGCCTTTTTCAGCACCTCTTCAATCACCTCTTCCACCGTGCCAGGCTTATAACCCCAGTGTGACAGGGCATAAATGCCGCGTCCAACCAACACAAATCGATCATCTGCAATCAGTTCATTATGCACTGTCGGCTGCACAATCTTTTTGCTATCAAATGAGTGCTCACGAATGCGTTTGGTAATTTCGGTAAAGTGCAGCGGCGCGCCAGATTCGTGTAATACGTAGTAAATTTTATCTCGGACGTTTTTTGGATTAATGGTAGCCCAAGTGGCTAGACCAAATTTACCATCGGTTGTTTGAATAATGTCACGAGACAGGGCAATTGCGTTCTGCAAAAAACTCTCTGGATAGCGGTGATACTGGGGTAACTTAGCCCAAATGGTAGCAAAATCTACCACTTTTCCTTCAGTCTCAATAACCGCGCGTACAGCATCAACAGCTTCGAGGACCGACTTTGTATCGATAATACGCAGCACCCAACCAGTGTACGTGCTTTGAGAATCCTTAATTTCCACTAAATCCTTTGTCAAGCGCAAAAACAGCCGAAATGCATTGACATCACGCGAAGTTCGGCGGGAATCAATTAAAACAGCCTGAATCAAATCATCTTCTTTAACTACACCGCCAGCAGCATCAATTGAGGCAGTGATGAACGAAATGGCGGTATTATGTTGCTCATGCAGTCGATCACTGAGGCGGAGCGTTGCATCACGCTCAATTTGGCGAATACGCTCGCGGGACAGATGCAATTCTTGTCCAATTTGCGAAAGCGTCACCCGCTTTTCACCACTCAAACCAGCTCGCGCGCTTACAACGTTACGAGCTTTTTGCTCCAACGTTTTTGTCAACGAAGCAATCAGATCAGCTGGATCGAACGCTTCCCTTAGATGTTGCTGTTCCTGCGACAGGAACGATTGCAGAATTGATGTACTAATGGCACACCTCACTTGTTATTGCGTGGCAACCTCGAGCCCCGCTTGGCGGGGTGTTGGATCACTAGCATTTTTTGTTCTAATATGATTACAGCACTGATTATACCACTGCTTTCATAAATATGCAATAGTTTTCACACTGATTTGCTGTTCGAGTCAAATCGGTGAAATCCGAATATCGAAATCGTAAATCCGAAACAAATAAAAAATATACAATATCTAAACTAAGTCGAGGTCTTTTTCAAAATAGCAGCAAAGATCAGCATTAATTCCGTACCCTCTTGGACCAACTGCAGTTGCATAGCTAAAGAATCTGCGCTCAAACATTCTATCAACCGAAGCCAGTAGATACTTTCTTTGGCCTCTTTGCGCGAAGTCTTAATTTTCATTGCGAAGTCTTTTGTTCCAAGACATTCATTTGCTTCAATGTAATTGGCTCCAACTGAGCCAGATGATCGAATCAGCTGCTTGCTATCCTCAATGTTGGCCAAGGAGCGAGGAATAATCTTTATGAAAGCGCGGACATCTTTAGCAAACTGAAACGTTCGATCCTCAAGATCATATATTTTGTGCTGCTCTATCATGGTTTGCCCTATTTGAATTTAGATATTTTTCGAATTTCGGATTTAGAATTTCGGATTTTTATCTCATACTTGGGACTGGCTCTTGGAGTCCACCGAGCTGCAGATTGTCCACCCTCGCCCTAGCTTTGATTAACCGATCAACAATGCCGGCGTCGCGACCATATTTCAATCGTGAAAGATGCCGCACCATCTCGGCTACTTCCGGATTCGTACCAGCAGTCTGCATAATTGTTTCACAGTTAAATGGCCGCTCGGCGCGGTTGTCGATCAGCAATTTGAGATAAAAATTGTACTTTTCGATATTGATGAGGTCGTCGGTAATCAGTGGTTGAAATTCATGCACCAAAAACTCAGCGTCAGCAGCCCCGACGCGGAAAGCTGCAATTGATCCGGCGTTTCCTACTACGGCGTTCCGAATTTCCTCAGTCAGCTGTTCAATGTATTGATTGGCCACGTTCAAAGCTAAACGATATTTACGCGCTTCAGAAAGGATGGTGGCAAAAGCATCGGTAGTAAAGTTTTGGAACTCATCGACGTATAGGTAAAATGGCACTCGCTGCTCCTCAGGCACATCTGCTCGTGACAGCGCTGCTACTTGCAGTTTGCTCACCAAAATCATACCTAAAAGATTGCTGTTTACCTCACCGATTTTGCCTTTGGACAAGTTGACCAGCAAGATTTTTTGATTGTCCATCACATCGCGAAAATCAAAGGCCGATTTAGCTTGGCCAATGATATTGCGCATCATGGTGTTGGTCATAAACCGCCCAAATTTTGAAGTAAAGTAGTTCAACATCTCGGATTTGTGAAAATCAGAAGTTTTGCTCATCTGCTGCTCCCAAAACGCTCGCACCACCGGATCAGTCACGTGCGCTAGCTCTTGCGTTTCAAAGTTTTTGTCGGTGAACAGCCGCGGAATCTCAATCAACGTCCCCCCTTCGGGGTCAGCCATTAGGGTCAGCGCAGCGTTCCGCATCCAGTGCTCAAACTGCGGCCCAACGATACCGGTTTGATTGGGATCAAAAAGTTTGTAGAATATCTGTACTGCCTCTTGCACCAAAAAGTCGCGTTGCTCTGGGCTACTCCATTCTAAAAGATTCAGCCCCATCGGCCGCTCTGCGTCTGAAGGGTCAAACAAAATGACGTCCTGCATCCGGTTAGCCGGTATGTGTTTTAAGATGTACTCAACCGAGTCACCGTGCGGATCAAGATACGCCACCCCTAAACCTTCTTTAATGTCGTCCACCGCCATGTTTTGCAGCAGAGTAGACTTTCCTACGCCGGTTTTTCCAATAGCCCAAAAGTGCCGTAAGCGATCCGCCGGCTTCATGTAAACCTTGCGTTCCTCGCTCCGAAATTTAGACAGTCCAAGTAGTCGACCTTCAGTCGGTAAATTGGGCGGCGGAGGGGTTTTTTTGGCCTTCAACCAATGAATATTCGGGGTTTCGACCAGCCGATTCGGAAAATGAAACACACTGGCCAGCTCCTCAGTGTTTAACACCATACGAGTGCCCGGCGTAAAGGTACGCAATATGTAATCAAGCACCAGTCGAGCGGTGTTTTTGTAGTGCATCGGCTTAAACCCATTACCAGTTGGGTCGTTGAACTGCGAGAACGCTGAGATAATGTTGTTCAAGTTCGATTTAGCACTCACCTCATCGGGTGAAGACACAATAATGCGCACCTGCGTCTCAAAACCAACCTTGCTTGATTTTAGATTGAGCAGTTTCAGCTGCTCCTCTTGCATCGGCGTGAGCGAGCGCATTTCGGCTTGCGCTTGTGGATCCTTATTGATGGTAGAGTTACTCAAAGTTTTGCCAAACATCGCCAAAAACTGCTTGATTGGCGTATTAGCACTCGGATTAAAGCCTTTACCTAGCTGCAACTGCTTTGCCCAGTAGCTCACTGCACCACGCCACGAACTATCCGTCGGTGAGATTAATACTTGAATCACCGCGGTTGAGTCCTCACCTAACTTGGATAATGTATTGGTAATGGGATTGAGTGAGTTTGATTCAAGGTTTTTGTAGGTGCGGATGGGCAGCACAAAATTCTTGGCTAGCTTCAGCTGATCAGCTACAATGACCGCTTTTGGATTTTGCAAAATACTGTAATCCTTGACCTCGTCAATTGAGGCGGTCGGATATTGACTGTGGATTTGCTTTTCCACCAAACTTTGCAAATGGCGCGACACCCCAACGTAAAAAAATATTTCACGATCGTGCGCCGCTATCTCAAAGGTTACATGATCCTGTGGGGAGCCTTGAAACTTGCGGGCGTGCTCGTACAGGTGTTCAAAACTAGCAAACAGCGGCTCGGCTACGGTGATGAGCTCTCGAAAATCTTTACGCGTCTCCTCCTCCGACACCGTGGTTTGCTTTGGCACCGCAACCTTCAACATCACCAGTTCAAGTGAGCGTTTAAAGTTTTGTTGCTCAATGCGTCGCTTAATCCACCACACGATTAAAGTGATGGCGAGCACCCCGAGTGCAATCAACAACACAGTCCAAAACACTCCAGTAAATGGACTGGTAGTATTGGTTGGTTGATTGGGAAAATATCGATCAGGCATCATAACGTAACACGTAACTCATAACACGTAACAACGAGGCATCTGTATGCTATGTTCTATGTGCTATGTGCTCTGTCACTCCCCTCCTCTCCCCTCTTGCATCATCGCATCAATGCGCATTGCTCCCTCAGCCAAGGCACCCCCACTAAGCGAACGCAGCAATTCACTAAACGGATGCACTACTTCGGTAAGATGATGTATTTGCAAGGTTGCGCTTGTGTCCATCACCGTCTTTGGAGTAATGCGAACCGGAACGTTCAGTTCACCGGCGGCGGCACTGGTAACTGCATTGCCGTCCAGCACTACTTTAGGCGCTTGCGGCGGTGCGGCATCAATTTCAGCTTGAGCTTGAGGTTCTGTATGTAATTGCTCTGGCAGCTGTGCAACCTCTCCCCTACTTGTTGAACTCTCTGCTGTCACAACTGGCTGCAGATCTGCCTCCGGTGCCATCGCCTCTCCCCCATCCGTCATTCTGGGGAGCAGAGCGACTCCAGAATCATCTGCAGCAACACCAGATTCCAGGGCAGTGCCCGGAATGACAACAGCTGATGCTTCAGGCACTACACTACTACCACTCTCCCCTACTAAATGCTGGGTAAGAAGGTTCGGCTCTTCAGGCACAGTTACACCCTCCGTCACCCGATCCGCAGATTCAGAGTCAGAAATTACCGCAGGCGCTGCCGTTTCAGCCACCACACTCCCCTGCCCTCCGCCGTGCCCTTCCGTAGCCTTGAGCGAAGGAGGGTCCATTGTTCCCCATCGTCCATCATCCGCCATCTGCCCTCTCCTTATGCTCCTTCAAGCATAGCTCGGATGAAGCAAAATGGGAAGCACCATAAATAACGAGGCCTAACGTATGATTGTATCTGGGAGCTCGAGAGTAATTTCCTGCGCTCCAACAACTACCCGAGGGTACTGTAATCCGCGTATTACATTGTGTTTAATACGTTTGGCAGCACGCGGCTTTTGCTGCGATGGCACCCGGCTAGCGTCCGCTCCAATGCTACCATCAGCAATTTTGTCCACTAGCGCCACTCCTGTTCCAATCAAGTTTTGTATAATGCGAAGATTGCCCACAAATTTTGGTGATAGGCTGCTTTTGTTGTTCAAATACAAATTTGAAATGCTGGTGATGGTCGTATATGGGTTAATATCCCAAGCTGCCAGCCCAATTTTTTTGGCTGCTGCGTGAACTTGATCGGCTGCATGATCATAACGATCAAGCGGCCTTGTCCCACGAACATCCATCGGGTAAGTCATCCACAAATCGCTACGATGACCACTCATGTCGCTTTCTGAATATTGATGCAGCGTTTGGTATGCAAGAGCGGCCTTGCGCACATAAAATTGATCGGGAATGCGAATACTGACCGGTTTACTGCTGATTGACCCAAAGTACCGTTGTAGTAACGGAATTTCCACGTCTCGAAAAGGAGCTAGTGAGCTGTCGTGAGCTATATTGTGACTGTGCTGCTGGATAGCTTTGGGCAGATTGTAGTTTAAGCTGTTTATAGTAGCTTGATGATCGGAAAACGCCATATTAAATCCATCCATATTGCGCATACGATTCAAGTCATGCAATGTGGCACGACGCTCTGCGTTCACTTCCTTAAGTTCCTGTAAGTGCATGTACAAATCAAATCCGGTACCAACATTGTCAAACCCATAGGCTGTATGTGGATTAAAGTATGTTTTTTCTTTTTTAGATGCCAGCTCCATATGTTTGATAGCATAAAGCACAGTCGGGTCTGACTCTGCCTGCTGCGGTGAGATGTCACATATTTGTAAAATCCGCTCTGGTGATACGGTTGTTGATTGGCTTAAATCTTTAAAATCAGCTTGTCCCAGGCCCTGTACGTCAAATACGAGGCCGGTGGCCATATTCGGCATCTCAAACGTTGCCGGCAAACCCACTTTTTCGGCGAGACGTGATTCCGGATCCATATCAATTACCTCCTTGCCAGCCACCTTTATCCCCTCCTCAGTCGTGACAGCCACAATTTCGTCTCCATTGTAATCAATATGCATTGAGTCGTAGCTACGTGTTGGAATAAGACGGATTCCAGGATATGAGCTGCTCAGATATGTTTGTAGTTTATCAGACACTCCTTGAGGTAGCGCCCACTGATTATCGGCTGACATGCCAAGCCCATCGTGCAACAGTTTTTGTTGTACCGCAGTTTTTGGCGCTTCCTGCACCCCATCAAAAAAGCGCATGTTGCCAGCGGAATCCGTACTTAAACCGCCAAGGGGCCGAGCGAAAAGCAATGCCACCGTTAAGCCCTTGTCGGCTGCCTCGATGGCAGTAGTTACTGCCTCCAGCTCTCCACCAACCACCAGCACATAAGCATGCACCTTCTCTTTTACCTCCACCTGATCCACCCATTCCAGCGCGTGTAAGCCAAACGTGCCGTCATGCTCTTCAATGACGAATTTAGTAGCTTCGGGCCACAACGCTTTGGCGCTCAAAAGTAGTCGCGAGGTTTGAGTGTAGCGGCTGAGCAAAGCAGTATCTGGAGCAGTGCCTGAACTAAACACCTCTTTACTAAGACGATCGAGTCGAATTAAAATGTCAGCATAGCTCAAAACTGACCCTGAATGCACGTATGTCTCGTCCTCTATGATTGAATCTTTGGCCACTCGCGGAGCTTCGGTAATTGGCTGTTGCAACTGATCGAGCGCAATCTTCATACGTTCGCTCATGCTGGGCTGACGCATTATGCGTTCAATTTTCGGTCCAAATATCGCAGCACCTACTGCACCCGCTACTCCGAGAGCCGCTAAGCGTGTTGCCTTACGCGAAAAGCCAGTGTGTTTCCGCTCAGACGATGCTGGTACCGAAACCACGGCCTCTGTCGCCCCCCCTACCGCTACTTCAGCAGGCGATGCAGCCTGCATCTCGTCCGACACTGCTTCACCAGCCGAAACACGCGTCAAATCCAATCCAACTGTCGCTAAAAAATCACGCCACTCATACTGCGAATCCAAAATAGCCCGGGCATCAGGACGACGGCGAACCTGACCTAAAACGCTTAACTTGTCCGCGAGACTAGCAGCGCTATCTATTGATGTCATCAGTTGATACGGATCCTGATCGTCAAATGATTGCGATTCAGCGCCAGTGCCTAAATCAAGTACCGCTGAAGCTAAATAATCGCGCCAGGCGTAATCTTTGTCCAACAAAGCTCGGGCAGAGGCGCTTTCGCGAATTGCGTCGAGTATGGCCAATTTTTGAATCAAAGATGGTGCCTGATCGATGCTTCCAATCAGCCCAGCACCTTGACTGAGATCTGGGGCTTCAACGCTTTCGGAGTTCGTAGAATCCTCCGCTACAGAAACTGGTCCAGGCCGCTCACCCATCACAAGCTCCTATTCTTGCGCTGGTGGCTCGGCCCGCGGTGCAAATTGAGTTGCCCCTTCCGGTCGCGCCGGAGGCTTCGGCATGGCTAGGGCTTCATTAGCCAGCAGTGGTTCATTATTAAGTATTGCTTCCTGATCTTCTTCCCCACCCGAATTCACATTATCAGCATCACCATGCAATTCACTACGTAATCGTGCCGCAATCTTCTCTGCATCTTCCACAGTCCCTGAGGATACTATGTTGACTACATTTTTGCCAAAACTACTATAATAAGCATCGAGCCTCTCTAATCTAGATCTTAAAGATGTCAAATTATTATAACGCTTCCCTTCTCCAACAACCTTGTTGATGAATTCAGGATATTTGACTGTTAATTGATCCATAACGTATGGCATAATCATTGATAGTTCGTTCCTCGCGTCAGGTTTTTTAATTCCACTCTTGATGGATCGGCGGTAGGCCAGCATTGCGTCAATTACTATCTCCCTATATTTATCAAGCATGCCAATCTCAACAAGCATGGCGCTAGTCTCACTCGGCTCCTCAGGTTTTTCAGGGCCTTTACCGGCAAACTCAGCCGAAGTGATGTCTTCACCAAAAGATCGGAACGGATCGTGAATATTAAATCCGCTTTGTTCCAATACATACTTCACCAAATAGTTATGAGCCGGTAGAATGCTGTATCTTCCCTCTGCACGCTTAGAAGGAAGTATTACTTGTAATTGGCCCATACATTGGTTGATGACAAATTGAATAACGTCAAAGATAACTTGAGGATCTCTGACCTCTGGGGGGGCCACATACGCCACAGACGTTCGCGATTTCCTTAGTTCTACTTTAGCCGCCGAAATCATCATGCTTCGCGCCTCTTCATCAAGCGCTTCGTATTGCTCCTGAAGATTTTTTTGATGATTCTCGATCAACTGCTGTAGCTCCACCTTGACCGCTTCAATGTCATATCGATCTGCTGCTAATACCAAGTCACTTAACTGAGCCGGATCGCTGATATCGCGAGCCTGCAAATATTCCTTTTCCGGACCAGAGGATCGGTAAACTTGAGAATAATCTGTTCCAGATATCTGAGAGTTCTCCCTGGAGAGGTCGATACCAAAGCCATATTTAGCAGCTAGCTTAACAATCTCTTGGTGTATCTGATCATGCTGTACGTAAGCATCTACAAGCAATTTTTTTATCGCTACTAGTTTTTCGTTTTGTGTGAGTTCACGTTCCGGAGTTTTTTGTTCCAAAGCTTGCAACTGTGCATCAGCAATCACATCTTCGGATCTGGCGGGAGTTCCTTCGGCACCAGGTGCGTGATTAGCTAAACCAGCCTCGGTACCAATGTAATAATCATTAGTGCCTTCGAACTTCTTGACGGTACCCATCACGTCAGGATGGATCAAAGATATCTCGTTTGTCTTACCACTGGCGCCACCTTCCACGAAATGCACAACGCGTGCATCCTGTTCGTACAATGATTTGAGCAGAGGTTGATTGTGACGGAATGGCGCTTTGTCCAAATCTTCCGGTGCGGTCGGTTCTGTTATAACCCATGTATTATCACCTTGCTGGAATGGCCGCATGGTGTATATTTCCTGCTCCTTACCACCTATTACGACGGTCTTCTTTTGCACAGGGCATTCCTTTAATCGGAATTCAAACATGTGATCAAACGAAAACTCTTTCAGCCCATGATCTAGTTCGATTTGAATCGGAGAATTCGATGCTTCAGCCTGTTCGGCCGCAGATTCACTTGATGCCTCATCACCCTCAAGTTTCCTTTTTAGGGCGTCGAGGTCGTATAAGTCACTGGCATTCCGAGGATCGAATTCTGAGTACGGCCGCGCTGCGATAGAATTGGCCTTTTCATCATCCGGTGCATGCACAATAGCATCAAGCTGTTCTCGTAGTCCGGGATACATGAATCCAAAAAAATGTAACGCACCATTCGTGAGAGTTTCCTCCTTGCTAGCGAGGATGAATTTTGCTAGGGGAGCAAAGGATGTAAATTGTTTTTCAGGGCCAACTAAATCGGGCCTCTCTGATGCAATACGCTCTGCTGAGCGATTGATTGCAACCCTCAGAATATCTAATCCGTAAATATCTGTCATACTCTCGTGCCAATTCACACGATTTTGAAGCGCGATCTCCTGAGCGAGCTGTGGCACTTGGTCAAATAACTGTAGCGATTTTAATGCATCAACCCTTCCGCTCGCAACTCTAATAATTCTTTTGGCTTCGTGATTGTATGCTTCGGGATTTGAGAATGTGGTCTGCTCCACATCCCCATCCGGCGTGCCGGTAATGTGTTGGCTCACGCCACCTTCATTTGCTGGAATGGGCACAGCCTTCCCATCGCGATGTGAAGTAACGATCAGAAACCCGCGCCGCCAAGCTTCTTCGTCAATGGCGTCGTCATGGTCACCCCTCCGTACTGCCAACTCCACCAGGTACTGCTTGATTTCCGATAATTTCTTTTGTTTCTCAGCCGGATCCAACTCTTCAGCTGCTTGTACCCTTGTAGCTACTTCACCGGCCATATCTGCTACCCCTTCGTCAGATATCTGGTGGATTGTCGACGTGCTTGCTTGTGCTTCAGCTGGTGTAGCTGGCACATCTTCCATACCAACAAAAAGCGCGTGTTCAATGGTTTGTTTGAGCCGTTGTTCTTGCATCAATCTCGGATCACCAATTTCCACGCCGGCCACTCCACCACCCTCACCAGTACTACTACTCGTCTGCACCAAAAACACCGTATGTTCTTGGCGGTCGAACAGATCTTTCATCCGGTCTTGCTGTTCAATGTCAGATGACTTATTTGGATCAAAGTGTTGTGGATTGGGACCTTTTATCGGCCAGCCGTTAATGGTAAACGGCTTCAGCGCATACACAACATGTTCTTCGCCTTTGATAGTAATGGTAGTGTGCTCAATCGGACATTCATCAAACATTAAATCCAAATACTGCGGCCCCCGTGAATAGCTGTATCCGTCAATCTGAAAACTGATCGGCGTCTCAGCCACAGCCTCGGACGGAGCAGAACGTTCCACTGGAACTGCTAATTGAGCGTCATCTGCACCCTCAGAGGTAGCTGTCAACGCATCGCGATCAAATCCTTTACTTTCGCCCTCTGAGCCAGAGATGCTTGGTTGATCTGCTTTTACTTCTTCTCCGTCGTCGTCTTCTTCATCCTCTGCCGCCTCAATTGCCGCGGTTTCACCAGCTGGTAGTAGGCGCATAAAACCTTCACTCGGTTGCTTTTGCCAGTTCATATGCTTTT
This sequence comes from uncultured Candidatus Saccharibacteria bacterium, assembly GCA_964561525.1. GTDB lineage: Bacteria > Patescibacteriota > UBA1384 > CAJBMM01 > CAJBMM01 > CAZLPY01. Next base: position 11,793 of record CAZLPY010000010.1, read on the forward strand.
TGCGACCGCGAGTAACAGCTGGGTCTTGATGACTAATAATTTTGGAAAGTGTATAGGTCAATTGACCAGTGGCAGGATCGGTTGAAGTGTAAATGCTCACTTCAGCTGGCTTACCCGAAGCTATCATGTGGTATACCGCTTGTACTTCGCGCTCCCGCACACCGTTCCTGTCTTCATATCGCACTACCGTGCCTCCAATGCGTAAGTCGGGCAGGTTCCAGTGGGCTTCTCCGTTGGCAGCATAGCTATAGGGAGCATGGCGCAGTTTAATCCACGCATAAGCCTCGCCACTCAGCTCTGCACCATTGCTGATGGTGTAATCGTACACCGTCCGGGCTTGCTCCGGTGGCTCTGGTCGCAGACGCTTTTCGGTTTTCTCAGACCGATACGCTCCACCCGGGTGAGATACTGGTGGCTCAACAGATGCGGGAGCGCGAGTTGCATCAGCCAGAGCACTGGCTGGCTCGGTTATTAGGCGCTGAGCTTGCTCAAAACTAATGCGCCCACGAACAAATTGCTCAAGCGCGTCTACGATGCTGCGATTTTCAGGCGCATCCCATTCTACCTTAGGCAACTGCTTAAACGCCTCATGCCCTCCAAGTGATTCAACTTCAGTTTGTGATGGACCAGGGGTTTCACTCATAACAATTCCTAGGTAACCTTGATTGCGTTGATTGATTCAACCTGACTCTTCAGCTGGTCCAATGCCTCTTTTCGCGCTACTACTGATTTTGAGCCATCCAGCACAGTCGCAACATTTGGATTTAGTCGGTCGCGGATGGTACTGGAGGGACCAAAAATGTTTACCAACTCAACTCTATGCTGTGCAGCCAGGCCTAAAAGCAGGCGCGTATCCGATTCACGGAAATAAGGAGTAGCAGACACATGATCGATGGTATATTTATGAGCTGCTTCATCAATTTGTTCCAATTCCGCTTGTAATTGCTGCCTAGCCTCTGGATCCTCCGACGACGCCTCGGCCGATCCTTGAGCCTTCAGCCTCACCACCTCGGCCTCCGCTTGCTTTAGCCTAGCTTCCAGCTCCTTTTCCCGGTCTGAAGGCTCTTTTGCCTGCTCCCGCGCTGCACTCATTTGCTTGTCTATTTGCATGGCATCAGCAGTTTGATTGCCTAAACGCGCCCGTTCTAACTCTTCAGTCATCCGTTCCACTTCACCTCGCAGCGCTTCGAGCTCAGCCTTCGCACCGGCTAATTGTGCTCCATTGATCTGCGAATCGGTTACGTCAATCTGAAGTCTGCCAATATCTTGCTCGAGACGAGCGATAGTCTGAGTCGCCTCTTGTGCAGATTTTTGAGCGTCTTCAAGCGCCTGTGTATTCCTGGTGTTTTCAGCATCTAGTTCATTATAGAGGGATTCCAGCTCGGCTGTATCGGGGCGAGCCCCAGGTTCGCGCAAAGCTGCATCCTTAAGTAGCCCAGCAAAAATTTCCTGATTGCGCGCGTCCTTCACCACCTTTAGCAAGGCACCAGGGTTTGCCACTAATGCCCGAATAATGTCCTGTACACTACCCTGCTCAGCCACACGGCGCAGCTCTGCTCCACCCTCCTCCGGGCTTTGGCCCGCTAGGTAGAGCCCGCGCTGCCAAAATTGCTGTTTCCACGAACCACCATGCTCTTCAACATTAAACGATTGCCGCAGCTCGGGCCCTGCCTGAATATCGAATACCCGATCGACATCACCTTTTACTAAGGCATCGTCGTATTCCGCGTAGGCTCGATCAAAATCAAGCGGCTGTGGTTCGTCGGTTGGCTTGAGGATTGTCTCACTCATCATAACTCCCCTATTTCACCTGGCAGCTCACCAGCACTTCGTGCTCGGCTACCGTTCGAAGCTTCAGCTTGCTGCTGCTCATCTAAACGCTCTTCATCCTCTTCCAACACTAAACTTAATTCATTTAAAGCGTCGAAGCGCTGATCATCAGTACCTTGGCGTAGCCGCGGCACAAATCGATCGTACGTACCCGCAATGACCTCTCGGCGAATTGTGAGCGGATCAATATCCGCATTAAAGCCGATTGCAAAAATTAATTTTTGGTCATGGGTAGCACTGCGCAGGCTGTGCATTGGCCCGTTTCCAACCTCAATAGCTCGATCCAGATCGGCGAGATAGCTCTGCAGGCCGTCGTCAAAGCTCGGCAAGGCACTTTCGGCTGCTTCAGGTGCAGCCTCAGCCGGTTCTGCGGCAGTTTCAGGCTCCTCTCCAGGCTCGGGCGACGAGGATGCAGCCTGTGGCGCGCCGGTGTCGTCAGATGATTCTGCGGCTGCTTTTCGCACACGTGCTCGTTCTTCAGCGTCTTGACGTAATAAATTGACGCGAGGGTTACCAACAGGAGTAGCCGCAGGAGTTATTGCCTCAGCAGATGGTTCCTGGCCTGTTACAGGTACCGGTGGTTCACTAGGGGCTTCTGGCTCCTCAGGAGCTTGCTGCGTTTCATCTGCACGGCGCCCCAATGGAGGCCTTCCTGATGCCACAATAATTTCCCGTGCCACTTTTTGCTCTAGTAATTCCTTAAGTTCATCAAGTGCACGGCGCTTATCCTCAGAGGTTGTTCCGCGAGTCGCTGGTCGGAGCGCCAAACGAGCTATTTCCACCAGCGCACGATCAGCAGCAAGATGAGCGGCGCTGTCGTAATCTGTAGTGGGATATAGCGGGTATTGCTGATGGGTTTGGGTAAACAACTCTGTCATTGCGATGCCATACACCAACGTCTGCGAGGCGCTGGTGTCGTTGAAGGTGATATGATAATTATCCATCACTCGTTTTGCCACTTGCTGATACTGCCTTATTTCCTGGTTAAATGGCCTATTTTGCTCCTGTAAAGCCTGCTGCTCAGGCGAAATTGAGTCGCCACCCGGAGTTATTTCAGATTGTGTCGGCACCCGACCAAAACCGTCAGGCGGGTTAACTAACTCTGTCCCCTCCGGCACATGCTCAAGTTTTTCCGCCCGCACCTGTAAGTACTGATCATGGGTATGTTGATCGTCAACGGTACCAACAGCCTGCAGCACCAACCTCACTTCAGGATGTTGTTCTTTTAGTAATGTGAAATTGTAAAGATTGCGCCGCTCGTCTGCATCAAGTCGGTCGTAGCGACGAATTCGCATTGGCACCGATGGCTCGTCGGGCGACCCAGCTGGCCATTGTTCAGTAATGACAAAGGGACGAGGTTCGCCTGGATGTACGTCTACTGTACCGGCGTAATCCAGTGTGGCCCTTTCATTTGCCAAGCGCTCCATGTAACCCCAAGTATCCTGAGGTAATGATTCGCCTCGCTCATATTGCATTCGAGGAGGTAAATCAGATGCTCTTACCCTCGGTCCTTCTACCGTCGGTCGGGCTCGAAGAATTTGCCCCAACGCATCGTCCCTGTGTTGACGAATCACTCGGCCAGGACCGAACCGGTCATTATCATTCCTTCCTCGACCATGCTCTCGCGTATACTGCTCTCTGGCTTGGTCTTTGGGAGAGAGTACTCGTCCATCATCACCTTTTGCAAATGACCCGCGACCCGTATCATCATCTTCTAAGTCTGCCCATTCGTCCTCAGTTAATTCTTTGCCGCCCGCAACGCTTTTTTCTCGCACGAAGTGATACGTATCTAATAGAGCATTCTTACCATATTGCCTGGTACTGGCATAAAAGCCGGTAACAAAAGATTCAGGTTGCACTGCGCATAGCAACGCCTCCTCTCCACTTTTATTTGAAATGGGCTTCATAAATCTGATGCCGAGTGAGTGGTGTCCCTGCGCGTTTTTCAACGTATCCTGAACTGATGGATGCATCAAATTTGCAAACACCAACGGCTTACTATTTAATGCCATTGGTTTAACATCATAAGGGTAGCGGTCATTCGTAGAATCGAATGTAATCGGAATACCATTGGGGAAAACTAAAACAGCGCTATCCCCTGGTTTTAGATTATCTGTCTCAAAAAAATGCTCGGGTACTGGAAATGATCGTTCCTGTCTAGTTTTACGCTCAATTGATTGCGCCTCTTCACCCGCTGTTCCTGTCTCACCACGACCGTGGTCGGGAGTTTCAGGACTTACCCCTACAATTTCCGCTTCAATGTAGGGTTTGCCCTCGGGACTCTGGAGTGCTGTAAGTGGCTGAAACACGAGCGACACAGTTTCGCCGGCGTTTTTGCGGCGACGATACTCGACAATAAAATCGCGAGTACGTTGCTCCTCGGCGGGTCTGCGGATATAGCTGTCAATATTTGGATAAAAATTAGCGATCGATACCTTCAACGGTGTGTCGCCCCAATAAACATATGCGTGACCAATTTGTTTACCCGTCCGGTCTGTCTCAAAATTAACTGCCTTTTCCATTGTATCGCCCTTCGTCACAATCTCCTCAGCCAGGGCTTGTAGCTGCTCATTCGTAAATTCGCGCTTTTCTGTCTTTGCGGCTTCTATAGCGGGCGTCTCAGCAGATTTTGCACGCATAGTGGCGTCGTTTACTAAGGCCTGTTCGCTTTCGCTGCCACCAAGCAGGCGCAACAGCACCGGCTGCGAACGATCAGCATTCAGCTCGGATACTTGAAATGCGGCGAGCACCTCAGGTTCACTATCTAGGCGATGCGCCAGCACCAGCAGCTGCTGTAAGGACTCACGAGCATGCCCTTCGCGAGCATCAAGCCGCACTTGGCGCCCCCCAATTTGAATGCCTTCACCCCGCACCAAGCGCAGCACATCGGCCTTGCGGGTAAACGGAATAGCTACCAGCTCGTCGGGAGCAAGTTCTTTGTTGTTTTCAATTTCGTATCGCGGGGCTGGCTCTTGTGGCGCCCCTTGCTCACCCTCTCCGCCGCCGGCTTCTAGTAGCGCTTGTCGGCGCGGCAATGGCAGTACCATGTAGCCGATTTGGCCATTTTCAAGTTCATGTGTTTGGATGGCTACTGGCAGCCTTTGCAGGCGACGATTTGCAAATTCAAAGGCCAGGCCTTCCATAATTTGGCGCTGAAAGCGCCGCGCGTCGCGACCAAGCCCTGCGCCCCTAGGATCATGCCTGAGCACTCTCCCATCAGCAGTATGAATCTCTGGCATACGGATCAATCGATGAACGTTGCCTCGATTGTCCGTCAGTTCATCTACCTGCGGAGGCGTATCAATATAGATCAGATGTTCGCCGGGTTTTAATTGTTCACTTGAAACTTCAGTATGTGCCTCTTTGTGCGCTTCCGAGGGCACGCTTGTTTCAGCCGCCGGCATCGCGGTGGTCGGTGTACCCGGCTCTCGAGTAGGTGTTGATGCAGGCCCGCCGGCAGTTGGTGTTGGTTCAAGTGAAGGCTCTGTGGGTGTACCCCCGGGCGTTGGAGGATGCTCTCCCGTTGCAGCTGCAGGACTGGCTGAGGTTGGTGGTACATCAGGACTTGCCGCAGGCGTCTCACCTGGCCCACCGCCTTCACCACCGGTCACCGTAGGAGGAATACCAGGAGAAGTACCACCTGGCGTAGCCGACGGTGATACTGTAACTGGAGCAGCTGGTCCTGTGCTCGATGCAACTGCGGATGCTTCTACAATCGGCTCCTCACCCGGCGGCAACCCGGTTGAATCATACTCAACCTGAGTATACTCCCGCATAATTTGTTCGAGATCCTTGTGAGGTAATTCTCTGAACGGCTGGTTAGGTATGAATAACCGTACTTTGGCTTGCCCCGCGTGAGGACCTTCGCCCAAAGAAATAATTTCTAGACGTTCGATAGGTTGGCGCTCACGCATGACCCTTCGCATGACTGTTTTACCATCAGCCGTTTTTTTGTACACGTAGTGCCCATCTTCTATCTTGGGATATCCAGGATTATCTGGATCTGCTTCAACTACCGGTATATCTACTTGAACCATTAGATTTGGACCAGGCAAGATGCGTTGCCAGCTTTGACCTGCTGCCGGAACTTCAGTCCGAAGCTCAGCTGCAAGGTGAGTCAGGCGCTGTTCAAACGTCATCGGCTTTTCAGGCTCCTCTTGCTTGAGGCGAGCTTGACGTTGCACGTGAATATCGGCCATGCTTTGCTGATCGGACTTGAATTTGCGGTCCTCGCCGGCACGCGTACCATGCCTGAACCCAAATCGGGTAAGCAACCCAGCTAGTACGGTGCCTGCCTGCACTCCAGCTTGAACTAACGCCGCCTTATTCACCCCACCCAACACTCGCTGCACAGATTCATGTAACGCCGGGCCTTCTGCACCAGCTGGTGAATTTGGCAACACATTATGTGCTACAGCCTCTGCAGCAGAATTAAAATGATAGTGCAGATGCTGAATCATATCATTCACACTAGTTGCGGCGTGTTGGACTCCATTCTGCAGGGATTGGACCGTATGATTGATCCAGTCGCCGTCAATATCGAGTGACACACCTTGACCGGAAAGTAATTTACCCA
>CAZLPY010000011.1:0-18084 GCA_964561525.1 uncultured Candidatus Saccharibacteria bacterium
TATGGACGTGCATTAGGGGTAAAAGGAGGCAGTGATCCTCGCACCCTACTAAAAGCTATGGAGGCAGTGCGGTCAGTCGTGGAAGACGGTAAAGTAAGGCGAGAAGGCGCTGAGGCCCGGGCAGCGGATATTGACACAAATACTCCACGCATGATGCGCTGGTGGATTACGGAATTAATGAACGTTCCTCAGATATTCGAAAAGGCCGAAAAGCTTACCGGCAACGATCAAAAAGTGTTCAATGAGATAGCTGATGTGGCAGCCAAAATCGCAGAAGAACGTAAAGCTCATCCAGATAATCTAGATTACGAAGTTGACGAAAAACTTACCCAACAAGTGCGCAGACTATTTAACATTGAACTTTCAGATCAATTGCTGTCATTGATTCAAACTAGTCGCTTGCGTGCGGTTGATGATCCTGGTATTGAAAATAATATATAGCGTTAAAGGTACAATATGGCCGATGTAGACGATAATCAAACCGATCAAGAAGAGCAATTTCCCGACGATATTGATTTGCTTGCCGATTGGCAAATGCAGGATCGGCTAATTGCTATGGCCAAAACTGAGGGTGAAAATGCGTGGGAGGTGCTTTCAAAAGAATACGATCCGGAATACCTCAATGAACAGCTAAACGAAACGGCCCACGTCATTTTGCAGCGCATATTCAACCGATGTCGCGCAATTATGCCGAAAGAGCCTTTAAGCAGCCCGCCAAATCATCTGGCTGACTTAATGCAAGTGCTGTTTTATCGCGATCCAAGCCCACAAAAGGAGCTACTTAAACAACGCATTATGCCGGCTATTAAAGCGGTAAGGTGGCTGCGCGCCAAGCGAACTGAACTGCTACTACCAAAAATGCTAGAGAAACTGCAAAACACCTATAACACCTATTTTAACGACAATCCCAAATATATTGAGGTTAAATTTTACGGTCGCCTAGCTCGCGACATGCTGCGTGCGTTACCGAGCATTGAATGGCCAAATGAGCAGTTTACACAAGACATCCAAGAGGGGTTCGGGTTATCTAAGCAGAATGAAGAAGATGGCGATCAGTTTGTACTGCGCGCTTCTGATGTGCTGTACTATTATCAATTGTTGTGTCATCTGCTTGTGGCGGCGCAAAAATTTGCCGGCTCTGCTGATGATGCGCAAATAGATCTAAAAACCGCCCTTACACTTGCACCACCTATTCTCAAATCGCTGCTGATCCGAGATGATCTAATGCTTAAATATTTGGTCCTGCCGGATGAAGCACTGGAATCACTAGCCACTAGAGAGGCGGAAACCGCAAAAATCAATGGTGTTAACGTGACCGAAACCGCCACAGCTCCCACCCCAGCCCCTACAGCGAAAAAAATTGACCAGGAGAACTTACTCGATGTTGGATAACCTAAACGGGATCAAATCATGACTGAACAAGAAACACCGCATGGCGATATCGATTTGGAGAGTGCTCAAGAATTAGAGCGTTTTGATCAAACCGATCGCATGTACGGGGAACCCGACGATCTAACACCTGAAGAGATCGAGACACTCGAGTACAAACAAGACGTTATCGCCTTGTTACAGGCGTTTTATGACCAATGCCGTGTTGAGGATGATGAAAGCAGAGATGCGGCAGGCAATGCGCTCATTGATGCGGCCATGGAGTCCAATATCATTGCGGATGATATAAATGAAGAGGATAAAAAAAATCTGCTCCACGATATTGAATTATGGACGAGCGACGAACTTGCTACAACGCGGTATGGCTATCCTCATGGTGAAGATATTTCGCCAGAACAATCATCAGCGTTTGACGCATGGGCTCAATCACTTGAAGCGTATTACTTTGCCCAAATTCTGAATAATAAAATCAGCCCTGCTGATGCGCAACAAGACGTACGCACTCAATTTTTAGAATATATTGCTACAACCCTTGGCCATGATGTGCAAGATGATGATGGATCGGTTGTGGAACCCGGTATGGATGCCTCGCGTGAGCAAGAACAAGCTGTGGCTGTGCCAGAAGGCACAGAGCCTGAACCGTTGTCACATCAGTCATCGATTCTATCTGGAAGCGGCAAAGAGGCAGTAGCGGCTGTGGGAAGTGGGAAACAGGCACCACCTCGACCAGGAAGTGGTAAGCAGGCTGTGACTCGTCCAGGTTCAGGTAAAGCTGCGATGCCAATGATGCGGGCCAAAAAACGATCGGCGGAGCAACCCAATACTACTGCAAAGCAACCAGTAGGTGCGCATTAGTGCAAGCAGTTAGGGAAATATAGCGCCCGATTTGAAAAGATGTATGCAGATATGATGTCTTCAGCCAGCGATTCAGATGATTCCGACTCAGGAGATGAGTAGCAGCATGCGAGATCTTGGATAGGCTGTAACAAAGCAAGATAGTTAGAACTTGTATTGGGTTAGAAACATATCAGCAGTGATAATAGGGGTTACCTTATACTGTTCGAGAGTTAATAAATCACTATCACCAGAGATAATAATATCTGCTTTTACCGCATGCACAATTGCTAACACATGGTTATCGTCCGGGTCGCGTGTGACTACCTCTGGAATATAACTTGGGATTACAACAGTAAATTTTTCACGAATAATTTGCTCAACGTCGCTTAATTGCTGAGCATTAAAATGAAACTTGCGTTTCAAGACTCTGAGTAGTTCAGCGAGCAGTTTTTCTGAAGTAACCGCGCTGATATGTTCACCGATCGCCAATTCGAGCACCTGAGCGGGCTTTCCACCAATCGCAAAAGCCGACACTAAAATATTAGTGTCGATCACTGCGTTCACCGGCCCGCCCGAACCTCTCCAATCAATCGTTCAACATCGGCTTCGGTTTTTACTCCTGATTTTTGAGCCTGGACACGCCCGTAGCTATATAGCGCATTCAATTTTCTGCGAGTTATGAGGTAACTGCGAGCAGCTTCGCGAAAAAATTCGCTTCGTGTCCGAGCCTCTTGCTCAGCAAGATAATCGATGTCGTCTAGCAACGGTTTCGGCAAGGAAATATTGATAATTTTAGATCGCATTACACTCCTTTACTGTAAGTTTATACAAAGTTTGTATAAAGTCAAGGCCGTCATATTGGCGTTGTGTTGGACTTTGAGCTTTTGAGTTAGGACGTGGACAAAAGGGCTGTCCTTTTCGGACAGACCTTGTGCTAGAGCTTGGTTGCATCTACATTTGCGAATACTTGTGGGGCTGGGGCGGCCGGAGCTGCTGTGGTGTGGCCGCGAGCATCGAGTACCTGCGTTAATTGTTCAATTTTTGACGGATCATAGGCTTTTTTTGGTACTGCAACACCGGTTTTGTCACTAGCCGGCCTTTGATGATGCACAATTGGGGCATCGTTCATTTTGTGCCACACCCGCACCTTCGGTTGCATCAAATAATCAATTGCAGCGATCACAAAAAACAACAGCGGTCGATCCTGCACTTTGAGGAAGGTGAAGGCCAGTGCGATCAGCGAAATAAGCAGCATCACCGGAAACTTCAGTGCACCCTGTACCGTTTGATTGATCAAAATATCGAGCGCTCCACCGATCGCTAAATAGCTAAACTCAACCAACGTGAGCGGCCCCACGATTTGGTCCTCTTTGTCGATATTTTGTGGAACCTTAAACTGCATTATTCATTCCTCTAAGTTCCACAAAATACGGCTCGCATCGCGCTGGCAACGAGCAATGCGAGATGCCACTAAAAGCTTGCGAGCGATTCAAGCTTCGGCGAGCTGAGATGATGTTTTGTGGTACCTTGAACTGCATGCTTCATATCGTACCATAATTACCATCTAGTATGCAGTAGAAGTAATTTTAAATTTTAAATTTTAAATTTTAAAAAATCTACCTATTCTTGGTGGTTCGTGCGATTTTAGAGAATATCAATGTTAATTCGTGCACTTCCTTCTGTAAGATCTGGCATCCTTCGCTAACCTCTGGACATGCGCGAATTAATAACCGTAACCAAAACTTCGTTTCTCGAGCTTCTTTGAGCGAAATGTGCACCTTGTTCAAGAAATCCTTGGGTGAGCTAGCGCCATTAGCCTCCATGTAGTTTGCGCCTATACTAGGGCCTGATTTCATTATTTGCTGAATTAAAGGAATGGTTATAACATTCTTAGGAAGGGAGTTGCAAAAATCAATAATAGCCTCTGCAAAAGTAGCTGTCCGCTCTTCCAAATCATAAATTTTTGCAGTTTCACGCATATCTGCATTATAGTTTGAAAATTTAAAATTTAAAATTTAAAATTCTTGGACTGTATCCTTCTCCTCGATTGTTGTACAATAAAGTTGGAGGGGTTTTTGTATGGCTAAGAAGGCACCGCACCCTGCGAGTACGCAAGGTCATTTGCCGTTTGCCGGGATTGAAGAAGGGGTAGTGATTATGCGCGATGGATCCTATCGCGCTGTGGTTGCAGTTGGCTCAACCAACTTTTTACTCAAATCCGAGGCGGAGCAAAACGCCCTGATCGGCGCCTATCAAAACTTTTTAAACTCGCTCAATTATTCGATCCAAATTGTGATGCAATCACGCTTTTTGGATCTGGAACCCTACTTAAAAACACTTGAGGGGAAGGTGCTCGAACAAAAAAACGAGCTCATTCGCAAGCAAACCAGCGACTACATCGCCTACGTCCGCGATTTGATCAGTGTCGCCAACATTATGGACAAGCATTTTTACGTCGTGGTTTCCTACACGCCGCTTGCAGCATCAAAGCGCGGTCTTTTCGCTAGTCTCATCCCAACTGGGCTGCCATCTTCCGTCACGGTAGATGAGACACAGTTCAAGCTTCATCGCGAAGAGCTGTTGCAGCGCGCCTCCATTATTGCCAACGGGCTTGGTGGGATGGGGCTAAAAACCAGTTTATTGGATAGTGATGATGTGGTACGCCTGCTTTATGCGGTATACAACTACGAAATCGCCTCAGCCGAGCGGCTCGATAAGCCAGGCGAGCTTTCACAAGGTGTAGTCAGCACAGCGCCGGAAGGCAGCGAGCAAGCCTTGGATATAAAAAATTAAAAATAAAATATAAAAAATGAATACAGATAATGCGCAGCAAAAATTCAAGAAACGACTTTATAGCTTTGTTCTTCAAACGGTCCGTATGGTTAATTCTTTGCCCGAAAATCATCTCACGCGAGTGATTAATAATCAGTTATTGCGAAGTGCCACTAGTATATTGGCAAATTACATAGAGGCCGGGGCGGGAAGTTCGCGCAAAGATTATACGAATTTTTTCCATCATTCCTTGAAATCGGCAAACGAAACAAAGGTTTGGCTCTGCCTGTTACGTGACACAGATAATGGCGACAAAGAGATCCTGAAACACCTGCTTAAAGAGCTTGACGAGATCGCTAAGATATTTGGCTCGAGTATTGTAACATTAAAAGGTAGAAAATGAATTTCCCGTTTTTTTATATTTTATTTTTAATTTTTAATATTGAGGTATGACCGTGGCCTTTTCATTGACCCAAAACCCGCAGCAAAAACAACAGCGCGCGCAAGAGGTACAAGCACGCAAAGTGTTTAGTGAAGGCATGGCCAATGTGCTGGATATTATTGCCCCGGCCGTTTTTATTATTAACCCGACCGAACTGCAGCTTGGTGAGCAGTTTGTCAAAACACTATTCGTCTACACCTATCCGCGCTATCTGCAAACCAACTGGCTCTCTTCGATCATCGACTACGACATCACCATGGACATTTCGATGTTTATTTACCCCCTGGAATCCAAAAACGTGATGACCGATTTAAAAAAAGAGCTTGGTCAGCTTTCCTCGTCAATTACCATCGGTCGCGAAAAAGGGATGGTGCGTGACCCAGAAAATGAGACGGCAGTACAGGACATTGAGGAGTTGCGCGATGTGTTGCAGCGCGGCGAATCGCGACTGTTCCACTATTCGCTTTATTTTACCATTTACGCCAAAAGCAAAGATGAGCTCAAAACAATCACCCGTCAGCTCGAATCGGTGCTCGGGGGCATGCTGATCTACACCAAACAGGCACTGCTGCAAATGGAGCCCGGTTTTAACTCCAACATTCCACTGTCGTTTGACCAATTGGCGGTTACGCGCAATTTAGACACCGGCTCGCTCTCCACTACCTTCCCCTTTACCACCGCCTCACTGACCAGCAATGAAGGCATCTTGTACGGTGTCAACCGGCATAATAACTCACTGATTTTGTTTGATCGCTTTAACCTGGAAAACGCCAACTCAGTGGTGTTTGCCAAGTCGGGATCGGGTAAATCGTACGCCATTAAACTGGAGATTCTGCGCAGTCTGATGCTCGGTACGGATATCATCATCATCGACCCGGAAAATGAGTATAAAACGCTGTGCGATGCAGTGGGCGGCAGCTATTTAGAGGTTAGCTTGAACTCAGACAAGCGTATCAACCCGTTTGATTTGCCCCACGCCGTAGCTGAAGAAAGCGGAGACGATGTGCTTCGCTCCACCGTAACTGACCTACATGGCTTAATTGCCTTGATGGTGGGTGGCTTAAGCCCCGAAGAGGACTCATTGCTCGACAAAGCCTTGTACGAAACCTACGCCCTGAAAGATATTACGATCGACCCGGCTACCCAGCGAAATGAGCCGCCGGTGATGTCTGATTTAGTATCGGTGATGAGTAACATTACCGGTACTGAGAGTGTGGTGCGCCGCCTGTCAAAATATATTGAAGGTACCTATGCTGGCCTGTTTAATCAACCGACTAACTTTGCCCTTGATGAAGGCTTTGTGGTGTTTTCGATCCGCGATTTGGAAGAGCAGCTGCGGCCAGTGGCGATGTACGTAATCTTAAATTACATCTGGACCCAAATTCGCCTAAACTTCAAAAAACGCATTATGGTGATTGATGAGGCCTGGTGGATGATGCAATATGACGATTCGGCCAGATTTTTATACGGATTAGCGAAACGTGCCCGTAAATATTACCTAGGGCTGACCATTATTAGCCAGGACGTCGAGGACTTTTTGCAAAGTCAGTACGGCAAGGCGGTAGTAGCCAACTCTTCCTTGCAGATATTGCTCAAGCAATCGTCTGCCTCAATTGACAAAGTAGCTCAGGTGTTTGGACTGACCGAAGGAGAAAAATCGCTGTTGTTAGAATCTGGAGTGGGTGAAGGGTTGTTCTTTGCCGGTGAAAATCATGTAGCTATTAAAGTGATTGCTTCGTATAATGAACATCAGATCATCACCACGAATCCTCAGGAGGTTTTAGCACAGCAGCAAGCCAGCGATGCAACAACGCAGCCTGAAATATCTGCCGAGGCAGCCCCTCAGCAGACACCACCTGAACAAAATCCACCAATTGCTAATTCCTAATGTCTAATTTCTAATGACGAATGAAATCCCAATGGAAAAAGAAGTAATAATCCGCCAATACGACCTTGAAGAACGTACCGCCGCATTTGGTATAGCTGTTCTCAAGTTAGCAAAACTAATACCTGAGAATGCGATTACTCGTCCTTTGATTAGTCAGTTTGTTGCTTCAGGCACTAGCGTTGGTGCCAATTACTGCGAGGCTGATGATGCAGAGTCTAAAAAAGATTTTGTGCATAAAATTGGTATTTGCAAAAAAGAAGCTCGCGAAAGCAAACATTGGTTGCGTATGCTTGTAGAAGCAATGCCTGAAATTCGGAACCAAGCGAAACCTTTGTGGCAGGAAGCAAAGGAATTAAATCTTATTTTCAATGCTATTATTCAGTCTAGCAAACAGACTGATAGTAAAACAGAGAAGCGATAAGAGACATTTATTCATTGGACATTCATTAGAAATTAGACATTAGAAATTCGTCATTTTTTTCACGAGGTACCATGGCTGAAGAAACAGAAAATGCGCCTGAGTCGAATCAATCACCGCAAAAGCACAGTGGAGGTGGAGGTTTTTGTGTGATTATTGCGCTATTACTACCTTTTGCGCTCCCTTTACTCGCTTTTATCATCATTTTCGCCATCATCCCACGGGGGCTTGATTTGAAACCAGTGCAAGGAGCGGCGGCAGTGGCTATTACCGGTGACGGTTGCGCACATTATAGCGGCACCAAATTAACGGCCTACTGGACTCCTGATAATTGGTCAGATTACGGCAATAACGCGAACGTCCGTAAAACTGAAGGCGGGCCAAATGATCGCAAAGGCAAGCGTAACCATACTCTGAGGGAGTATATTGCTGGAAAGTATAACAATCCGGCCCAGCCGACTGAGAATTACGTATCGCTAGCTGGTGATTACACTGCTGGTTCACCATTTAGTCAATACGGAATCAAAGTATATATCCCATCGATTGAGAGTGCTATGGCTGGAGGAAAAGAAATTATATTCCGCGTGGTTGATACTGGCGGCGATTTTGTGGGGAAGGGTAGCTCGAGACTTGATGTAGCAGTCTTTACCCAAAGTGAGATGTCGCAAAGTGCCATAAACGCCACTACCGACATCTACGTCGGTGAGGGCTGTCAACATGGGTCGCTAACCGGGACCGCCGCGACAAATACACCGGCGAGCAAATAGAGATATTCAATGAGATCACATAAAGTTTTAATTATTGGCACCGCACTCACCATTCTATTACTGATCGGAGCTGGTATATTGTATTGGTATGTGCTGCGCTCACCACAAGTAATACTAAGCACTAGCCCTGACAATGCCACGGTGTTGTTCGATAACGCCCCGGCTGCCTCACTGATTCCAACCAGTCCTGGCAGCCATACCCTAAGCGCTAAAGCCCCCGGTTTTGTGCCATATACCAAAACAATTGCCACCAAGCGCGGACAGGATTTGCACGTAAACATCCTATTAAAGCCCATTCCAGCACCCACTACTCTTTCAAGCAACGCGGTAGTGGCACCAAGCTTTATTAAAGGCAGCGACGCCTACTTTTTAGGCAATCAAGGCAAAACACTCTATCACGCCTCAACTAACCCCGGCCAAGCTACGCTTCAAGTAGAGCCAATGACCCCCGATACTCTGTCAGGCGTGCTTGAAGTGGTGTGGCGCCCTGATGCTGAAGTGGCGTTCTTGAAGCGCGCAGACGCCATTTACTTGTATGATTTTATGCGGCACGACTTGCTGCATCAAACCAACACACTGTGGGGCACCAATATTGATGAAGTAGCTTGGAGTCCGGATGGTTCACGCGTCGTTTACACGTACTATGGCCCAAACAACGAACAGTCGCTGAAGTTTGCTGATTCGCAAAATAAAAACACTACTATTGTGGCCAGTTTGACCCAAAGCAAAATTGACCATCCGAGCTTGCAATGGTCGCCGGACGGATCCCGTATTCTGCTCATTCCACGTAGCAGTCAAAAGCGCACTGATTACATGTACACGCTTGATGTACTGACTCACAAAATCACTCAGCTCACAGATGCTGGTCAAGTTGAAGGGGGTATATGGAGCCCTGATAGTCACACTATCGCCTACGTCGCCCCGGGACTTACCACAAGTGGATCAAATACGATGATTTTGTGGATCGCAAATGCGGATGGAAGCGGCGTGAAGCCTCTCAGCATTCCTGTTACCGATATCGGCAAGGTGACCTGGACCAATAACAGCCAGTCACTCGTTGCGGCACAGGCAAACAGCGGCGCGGACGACACCCTGGTCAACGTCGATGTAAATGGCGGGGTCAATCAGTATCAGTACATCAATCCTGGCGGCGGATTTAGCCCACAATACTTGAATATGGTAGCCGGAGATGAACGCGTGCTATTCTTGAATAAAGGTGTATTTATGTCGTTGCCGTTGATTACGGGGAAATATGAGTAGTAAAATAAAAAATTAAAAATGAAATATAAAAAATGAAGTCATGTCCGTATATTTCTGATGTAATTGATCATTGTATTCCGTCTTCCGCCAACGAATTTGTGAGGAACTGAAAAGTGTAGTGATTGGATTCTTTAATTTTTTATATTTTATATTTTATTTTAATTATGAGGGCACATGGCTGAGGGGCAAGAGGAATTAGAACCAATATTAGCGGCGGAAGCAGATTCTCCGGAGCGTGACCGCATTGAACAAGTGCGTGAGGCGCTGAAGCATCATCGGCCTGTTTCGCAATCAAAATCTGTTGCGCCAGAGCAAGAGCGGGAAGCTGCTGCCGAGACAAAGCAGGCGGCAGAAGAGACAACGAAGCGCACCAATTGGATTTCGCGGACGCTAAACCGCCTCTCTCGTCCTGCGGAAGCAACTCCTGAATCACCTCGGAAAGTGGCTAACGATGCAGGTAAAAAAGAAGCGGGGGAAGTAGCCCATAAAGCGGAGAGCGCCCTAGCTAAAAAAGTGGCAACAAACCTGGCAACTGACGCCATTGCGCCCGAAATTGCGCTGCCAGTCCAAACGTTGCTGATCGTAAAAAAGTACTGGAAGCCAATTTTGATTTTAATCTTAATTGCGCTGTTTTTATCAATCAGCGCCATTGCAGCGGCACTTGGCATCGGTCAATCCGGCGTGCTTGGTAGCACCTTTCACCAGGGATCGGGTGGAGATACTGAGCTGACTGCCCTAGCCAACGCCGGCGACATTTTTGCTCGGCGAGCCTTGGATGCCAAGGACATCCCCCAAATTAAAGCGGCCATGGACGAGATCGAAAAGCAAGCCAAGGCCAAAAAGCCCCAAGATGACGAAGCGCTAAAAATTGTCGATACCATTCGCACCAAACTAACCAGTTACGTCGGTAACGACAGCACCGTTGATAAGCAAATCTTAACCGATGTCGAAGATCTGCTACAACAACTTGCCACAAAAGGGTATGGCTCAGTATTAACGAACTACACTACTACCGGCGCTGCTGCGGCCATAAGCAAATTAATGGATTCTGGTCGACTCACTATCGCGCATCCAAACGACAGGGCAGGAATACTCACGGGGTATATAGCAAGGGCGGCTAGCCAGCCTGGGACACCGGACCCGGCGCAGATGAACCCGATGATTCCTTTGATGGTGCTGGCCTTAGACCACGATATGGGACCGATGACGGTGAGCAGCATTATCGGAGAGCACCCCTACAACACTACTGGCACTGGTGGTCAGTCACCTCATTGGTGTGGGAACGCCATGGATATCTCGGTGATCAAAGGACTATCAGTGAACGATAATAAAAGCATTGCGCAGCAAATGTTGCAGTGGATTCTCGACCATAATTCCGACTTGCAGCAACATGGAATAAAAGTTAGCCAAACCATCGGACCAGCCCAATTTGGATCACTACAAATGAGGCATGGCCAACAGGTGAGTAAGGCTAGTGATGGCTACTTACACGGGCATGAAGACCATGTGCATATCGGATTTTATCCACTAAGCGGAGCATGCAGCAGATGAGACTTAGGCAGACTATTATTTTTATGTTGCTGACATCACTGCTGCCATGGCAAACTATGATATTCGTATTTCCTGCCCATGCACAATCTTCATCTACCACTGGTACAACTCAAACCCTCAGCGCATCGACACAATCGGGATCTGATGAAGGCGCAGACGATGAAGATAGTGTAGAAGCTCCGATACCAGGAGGGGCTCTCACAACCGCCGCCAATTTAGTAGCTGGCATTGAAGATCGGCGCGGGGCGCGGGGCGATCAGACTATTGAGACCAGCTTGCCGCGACTTGGGATGTCGCAGTGTGATATGGCGCTCATTCGCCAACACAAAATTGATGAGCGCATCTTAAAAACACTGAACTATTTAGTCACCCCAGCCGATAAAGGCGGGGCTGGTATGACTTACTTGCAGGTGACGTTTTCACGCAACTGTGAGCAGGCTGTGCCGGAGCTAATCGGCGGTGCCTACCCGGTTGAATTCAAGGATGATTCAAAGCAGCCTCCTCCACCAAAGGCTTTGCCAGCATTGGCTACGAATTCTGGCGGCGCAACGTCGTACGCTGATCAAATCAACCACGTCATCACCTCGGTATCAGCTGCAACTGCAGCGCCACTCGCTGCCGTTGAGCCACCAGGCGCTGAGAATGTGCACAATAATGGCCAAGCGGTTGACGTTACTGCCGCTGGGTTAATCATGTGCAAAACTTCATCTGGCGGCGTGTTTGGTCTCGGGTCAAAAGTGACCAGGCAGGCGCCACGACCAATTAAGGTATCGTGGCAAACCGATGCCGGTGTAGCCAATTTACAGGCTCCGTTTGGCCATAACCTTGATCAAATGGCACAGACAGCCGGCCTTGATCAATTTTTACAAGCGTTTTCCTCGCAGGACGGCACCTATCAAGCCAAGGCACTTGATGGTGTGTTCACCATGATGGGCTTTAACTTGGTCGCACAACAACTCGGCATTCGCCCGGGCACCTTAGATGCCAGCACCGCTCCACTTAGCTATTCCAGTCTTGGGTACTCCCTACTAGCTGACGCGATGCAGCTTCCAGACGCCTCAGTGTTTAATCCATTCATTATCCCCGGACAGGCGGGCGACACTCTGTATAAAAATCATAACTCCGCGGACGTGCTGGCGGCACGGGCTCTGCTATCAGAGGTAGAGCATGCGACTGGTCTGCCCTCCGGCAGTCTTGATGGGGCAAATCAAAAAGCGGTACTGATCAACGCAGCGGCCGGCCGCCTGGGTCAGGCGATCGGTCTGCAGCCTGGCACCTTACAGATAGATGTCAACAATCCGGGTAACATTCTGCGCGCCATTGGTCAATCCAAAGTCGATTCGTACTTCCGTTGGCCGTCCGGCACAGCTGCAACAACGGCCAACGGCGGTACCAATCTTGGCACACTGATCGCCGGGGTTTCATCATCACTCGGCTTGCCAAAGCAGGACGCGCTCTACGCTGACCGCTTGGTGCGAGGCGCGCTGCACTTACCTGAGAGTGTGGCGATCAAGGATCTAACCAATAAAAATAGTGATTTTTGGAAAAGTGGCGATGGTACTGCGTTAAAAAGTCAGATTGGAAATATTGATCGGCAATTGGTCCCTCAGGCTAACGATAGCTCGGCCGCTTCGTCCTTGTTTACGTTACCGCCCCCCACTTTTAGCAGTGCTACCAGTAAAAATGTCAATGAATTGACCTACCGTATGATCACGGGTGATCTGTCACTACAAGATTACCAAGATATTGTAGGGGCCGGGGCACTGGAGACTACATTTGGCAGCTACGACAACGCGGCGAAACCGTTCGATTTTCCTCCTGATCATACTACCGGCTGGGTAGTGAACAACCAAGGTCAAGTGAGTCATGTCATTCCACAAAAAAACCAATTTTTAGCTGGCATAGTCGGCGGCGACGAAGATTATTGGCTCGCTCTTGGGGCAGATAGCCTAGAGCAGGCTACCGGCGCTAACCCTGATGCGCGATTTAAGAGTGAGATAGTGCAAGTCCCGCGTGATCCAGGAGATCCTAGAGGGCAGCAGGTAGATGCAGAAAAAATATCCGGCATGGTGGCTGATGTATTACAGCACAAGCTTGATGCTACTACCCTCAATATCAGCGCCTCTAAAATGTCGCTCCCTATAGACCTTAGTCCAAGCGACATCGTAAACGTGTTTGGTGAAGGACTGGCCACAGACAGTACCGCTTCCGACGCTAGCAAACGGTCCGAGGCACGATTCAACTCTCTAGCGGCCCTTGGCAAACAGCAGTTTGGATCGATGTTTGACGCTGCCGCCCGCTCGCTGGTAGCAGACCCCACGGTGCTTGGCGCCCTCAGTGGGTACGATGCCGGCCGCCCTTCCACACACGGAGCAAGCGACGTGTTTGTACTAACCGGGGATGCGCATCCGTCATTCACGCTTTCGAGTCCGGCCAGCAGTATTACCAGTGCCACCATCACCTCTGAAGTGACTGATCAGCCGGTACACGTTTCACTTGGGTCGGATCATCAAACCATTACGCTTGACCAAGCCGCTGCAAGTAGTGCGGCCGGTGGAGATACCTTGAAAGTGAGCTACTCCGCTGTTTCAGCCAAGGGCAACAGTTCGGCGCAGATCACTCCTGACACCTTCAAAGCCCTTTTAGGTGATCCAAAAGCGTTCGCCAACTTCAGTTTGCAATTTGGGGCTGATGAAATGAGCCAGGCGTTTAAATTGCCTAGTGGGGCGCTGCGCATGGCCGCCGGCCTGGTCAGCCCTACTAACAAAACTGGCATCCCGGGCATCGGTGAAGCAGCACTCGAACAATCATCGGGCTTAAATCCGGGATCCATTACCTACGCCACTCTCGATCAGGCCCTGCAGTCTATGCCGCAACGACAAGTTGAAGGCATGCTGCTGCTTGAACCAGGTTGGTACGACCAAATCAAAAACAAAGATTCATCCTTTTTGACCAACCATCAGGTCGATTTGTATAGCACCGATCAACACTACAACATCGAACTTGGTTCGACTGAGCAATTAATCAACGGTGAAATCACGCTTGACCAGTACAAAAATCGTATCGGCCAAGCGAGCTTGCGCTATAACGCTGGTCAGGTACTAGCGAGCGAATTCGACGTGAGTGCACTGGGATATCGCCTAACCGCCCAGGATTTCAGTGACATGGCCGAAGGAG
Source organism: uncultured Candidatus Saccharibacteria bacterium (assembly GCA_964561525.1). Lineage (GTDB taxonomy): Bacteria > Patescibacteriota > UBA1384 > CAJBMM01 > CAJBMM01 > CAZLPY01. Next base: position 14,502 of record CAZLPY010000011.1, read on the forward strand.
ATTTTTATAAACCGTTGACCCGCTTTGGAGCCCGTCTGCAAGAGAAAAATCATAACTTACCGATTGGCTCACTGGCAGCTTCAATCATTAGTGGTTCAAACGATGTCAGCCTGTTCAGCCTCGGGTCAAATTTTGTAGCGAGCGAGTTTCACCTCTCTTCGATTAATTTAACCGACGCCCACAGTATCAAAGACGTGATTGGTCAAATTGGGGTTTCGTCGGTTGAACAAGCGCTTGGCTTAAAAGCAGGGAGTTTTCATGGCTCCTCAGTGGCTGATATCGCGGGAAATGTGGGGGCTGAGGATTTTGCTCGTGCTTTTGGTTTAACGTTGCCGGCGGACGTACAGGCAAAATTAGCGCAGGTCCAATATTCTTATCATCCAGAGCAGCGGCAGCTGGATCGTAACGCAATTATCTTGCAGTACTTACAAAGTTCACTATCCGGTTCGTCGTTTGATGCGTCGACCTTGAGCAGATTTGACCAGATTGATCACATTCTGCAGCAGGAAAAAGGCGCTACGCTGCGCTTCATGCAAGGTGCCCTATCGGCCGATGACTACGTCAGTAAAACCGCCGATCAAGCAGTGCAAAATCGTGTGACCAGTGGCTTGGCCGACATTTTGGGCATTGATCAAGCATACGTCGGATCGGTCAACGACATGGTAAATTTACTGACCGATAAGAATAAGCAAAATGACAGCAAAGCGTTCGGTGATCTGTACAAAATTGTCCAACACGCGGGGGGCTTAAACTTTGACGCCGAGGTTGGTTTTGATAAAGGCACCTTTGCTCACATCATCGCCAACGTCAATAACACTGAGGAGATGCGGAAGACCTTCGTTTCACAAGGGATCAAACATGTCGCACATTATCTTGGTTTGAGCGATGGCGCCCTTGGTGACGTGGTATTACATCTCGAGAATAATAGTCTCCACGATTTGAGTAAGGATTTGCAAGGCATTGAGGCTGGGGTCCTGGCATCGAAAATTAACATTCCAGGCTACACTGCCGCGGATGCAAGCTGGATTGCTAATGGCCATTTTGCAGCTGGTGCTGAGGCGATTGGCGCAGCCTACATGGCAAACTCTAAGGAGATGAAGGCTGCTGGCATCACCTACTCCGACATTAAAACGGCCTTGTTTGGTGATGTGCTGCGCGAGCAAGATTTTCTGAACAGTCAGGCTGAGTCTGGTGTTATTGGTGGCGCAGCGGGTGCCCTTGGGCAGCAGGGTGTAGTGGTGCAACTAATGTATCGAGACACTACTGACCGGCAGTTCATGACCAACGCCAGACAGGCCGTCTCGTATAAATTTATGGACTATCAGGTCAGCCAAATTATCCCTGGCCTGATCGTCCCGCCTGGATTTTCGCAAGCGATGGTGGGAGGTATCACAACGTACGTTGATAACGGGCATCTCGTCACCCTCACCGGAGACGAAGCCCGCCAGCGCATGGGACAGCTTGTAGTATTAAACTACCTTAAAGCCCAAAACACCCCACTAAAAGACATACTGCAGGGACTACCTGATCAATACACTAACGCTGTTTTGACCTATTTCGGGGATGGTGACGCCACCAAATTGCAACAGTCCTTCGCCAGCAACAATAACGCCGGATTCTTAGCTGTAGGCGGCAGGCTCGATCCGATCTTTTCTAACCTGTTTGGGACTAAACTAGCTCCCGGAACCAGTGCGGCACTGCTCGGCTTTGCTGGCAGTGGCAACGTAACGCAGTTCCAAAAAGACATCTGGAACTCATGGCAATTCGAAGCATTCGGTTTTGCTGATCACGCTCTAGGGCTTCGGCCCGGCTCGGCGGTGACGATGTACCAGGGCATCATCGGGTATCAAACAGCACTCCGCGCCTATCAAACCGCTACCGCGGCAGCTGCGACCAGTGCCACCGCTGCTGCAGCCAGTGGCGGCATCGATGGAGTGGTGCAATCGTATGACGCACAGATAAATACTGCCACCCGTCAATTCAAAGTTCAAACCGCCATGATTATCGCCACCGTGGCTAACTTTGTATTCCAAAAACAGATTGGGCAGGTCGAATCGGCGCTCGGCCTGAAGCCTGGCACCTTGATGTATTTGGTGCAATTCTTGATCCATCCCGACCCAATTAGCCTTGGCCTATTTATCTTCTTTAACTTCATTTGGGGCGGCTCATCCACCAGCTGTGCTATCGATCACTACCCGGACAGTAAAACTGATAACAGCTCGATTGGCCGGTTGATGTTGCTAAACGCCCTTGGTGCCGGAAGTCAGGCGCCGGCCAGTGCTGCCCTAGATGCTATCGGCGGACTAACAGCTGGCGCGGCGGCCAATCCAATCGCCACCGCTCTGGCACCTCCCGCATCATTTAACGGTGCGGATAACAACAGTTACCGCTCAGGAGCAAAAGCCGGAGCGCAGTATGAAGTTAAGCTCACACTCGGCTCGCTGTTACTCGAACCCAATCGTAGTTCAGATTCAAATCAAACACCAGTGCAAATTGGGGCGTTAAAAAACGATGATCTACTACTGTTTGAAAAATTATCGCAACCCCTCTACGGTTCGCCCGAATCGCGCGGCAAAAAAGGCCCGGGCTGGTATGATCAGCTAACCGATCGAATTCATGTTGGATATTAGACCGTATGCTTTGTCACAAAGCTGATGCCGAAGTCTGTGGCTATTTGCGTGACTTAAGTGTCCAAGGTATGAGCTAAGCGTTGCAGGCAGTTTTTCCATATCCGTTAGCCCGTTGATACGCTTCAGCATTCGCTTAACCGTAGAACGCCGTGGGATTGTATAGTGCGGCCGGGCTACATAACCCACAAAATCAATGCCCCATTCGAGCTTACATAGACTGATCTTATTCGGATGTAATTCAAGTCTGAGCTCCTCTTTAAGAAACCGCCAGATTTCCACAAAATAACCCATCAACTCACTTTCGGAATTGGCCAAAATAAGGAAATCATCAGCATAGCGCAGATAATACTGTGCCTTCAGCTTATGCTTCACAAATTTATCCAACGGATCCATATACACATTGGCAAAGAGCTGAGAAGTAAGATTACCAATCGGCATCCCCTTTCCAGATTTCGCTTCGAAACTGCAGATGATTCGCTCTAAAAGAGACAGAATTTGCGGGTCATTAATCCTTTCACCAAGAAGCCTCAGAAGAATGTGGTGATCAATAGAATCAAAAAACTTGCGGATATCACATTTAAGGGCAAGGCAAGGCTTGGTGTAGTTGTGACTGCATACTCTTATTTGTTGTTGCATCCGCGCGAACGCCTTGTGAGTACCTTTACCTGCCCTGCACGAATAGCTATCAAAAATAAAGACTTGGTCAAAGTGCGGGTAGAGAATGCGATAAATCGCATGATGCACCAGTCGGTCACGGACCGTTGCTTTGCTAATAAGGCGTGGCTTCGGGTCGTTAATGCGAAACTGACTATAGGGGCTTGGTTTGTAGCGTCCGTCTAAGAGTTCATTGTTGAGCTGAAATATGTTATACTCCAACTCAAATTCAAAGGCCTGAACGTCCGGGCGGTTTCTTTTGCCATTGCGAAATTCATACCAAGAAGCAAGTAAATTTT
>CAZLPY010000012.1:0-17437 GCA_964561525.1 uncultured Candidatus Saccharibacteria bacterium
GCCTGCAAGTGGCTCAATACGTTATACAAGAATGATCCTTTTTTTGCTCGTAATGCCTCGGTATTAACCATTCATAACCTCGCCTACAAGGGTAAATTCGGATGGCAGATGACCAAAATGCTTGGGCTGAAGCGCCAGGATTTTCATATCGAAAGACAATTCGTTAATTATCCCGGTATTACGGTGTTTGCATCTGGTATCGAGGCTGCGGATATGATAAACACCGTTAGCCCAACATACGCTCGAGAAATTATGACCAAGCAATATGGAGCCGGCCTCGATCGTTTAATGAAATCGAAAAAGCATCGCCTATCCGGGATTCTAAACGGTATTGATTACACCATGTTTGATCCGATGCATGACCAATCGGTGGTAACGCACTACTCTATTCATACTCTGTACCGGAAGGTAGAGAACAAAAAGGCACTTCAAGCTAAGTTCGGTTTACCGATTAATCCAGACTGCCCGGTGGTGGCTATTGTGTCACGACTGACGAATCAAAAAGGCTTTGACTTGCTTGATCAAACCTTACCAGATCTGATCAAACATGGCGCTCAATTTATAGTTCTTGGTAGCGGTTCCGAAAAAAACAAAAAAATATTTATTGCTGCAGAAAAGAAATATCCACAGCAGGTGGCAACCAAATTGTTCTTCGACGCCGAATTAGCCCAACTGGTGTATGCGGGATCGGACATGTTGTTGATGCCGAGCAAATTTGAACCAATGGGGCTTTCGCAGATCATTGCCATGCGATTTGGGACCATCCCGATCGTTCGTAAAACCGGTGGCTTGTCCGATACAGTTTTGGATGGTCGCACCGGTTTCGTATTCATTCATTATGACGCTCATGCCTTTACCTGGGCCATCCGTCGAGCTTTGGATATTTGGTATAACCACAAGGATCGCTGGCAAGAGATGCAAGAAAGAGCGATGAAAAAAGACTTTTCGTGGAAGGCCTCGGCTAAAAAATATGTTTCTCTGTACCGCAAAGCTTTGCAATACCACAACAATAATCACAAACCGCTCAACTGAGTATAAAAGATAGTACGATGGATAAGAAATTTGGGCGAATTATCATGATTAGCGAACATGCCGATCCGCTGTCTCAACCTGGGGCTAAAGAAACAGGAGGGCTACAGGTCTACGTGTTTCATTTAGCAAAAGAACTGAGCAAAATGGGTTGGTCTGTTGATGTGTTTACCCGGTGGGATAAACGCAGCAAAAAACCAATCGTGCGGTTTGCCAAAAGGGCCCGAGTGATTAGAATCCATGCCGGACCAAAGCGCTATATACCGCATGATAATCTGGCTCAATACTTACCGAGCTTTGCTAACGGCATTACTGCATTTCAGGAGAAAAACAAGCTTCGCTATGATCTCATTCACTGTCATTATTGGTTATCAGGGTGGAGCGGACTAAAACTCCAAGAACTATGGAATATTCCATTAGTCACCACATATCATTCTTTGGGGCATATTAAATACCACACATTACGAAAATATCATCAGAAAATGTCATCTGAAAATACGTTTCGGATTGAGCTTGAAAAGACGTTAGCGGTAAAAAGTGCGGTGCTTTCTACCAGTCCTTTTGAACAAGATGATTTAATAAAATTCTACGATGCCAATGCTGCGAACATCACAGTTATTCCGGCAGGTATTGATTTGAAAATGTTTCGTCATGTCAGTCGCGGCACCGCACGTAAAAAAATTGGTCTCCCTACTGAAGCCACCGTTATTTTTTATGCCGGAAGGATTGAGTGGCGCAAAGGAATTGCAACGTTGATCTATGCTCTTCCCGTACTGTTACAAAAGCGCCCCGAGCTTAAAAAAACCTTGATTTTACTAATCGCTGGTCGAATTTCGTCAGAAGTTGAGCGAGATGAAGTTAAGCGACTGAAAGAAATCGCGTCAAATTTAGGCGTTTCTAAATATGTCCGCTTTATCGGCAGCAAACATCGTACCGTTCTTAAGTATTACTACTCTGCCGCCAATGTTTGTGCAGTACCTTCATACTATGAGCCATTTGGCTTGGTGCCACTTGAGGCTTTTGCCTGCTACTGCCCGGTAGTTGCATCAAAAATTGGCGGGCTTCAATTCACTGTCCATCATGATCAAACTGGCCTACTGGTACCTCCGCGGAACCCAAGAGCATTGGCCAAGGCGCTTGACACCGTTATGGCAGATCAAGATCGATTTATAACTTCGGTGAAGCAGTTTGCCCGGCATGAATTGCCAAATCAATTTTCATGGGAAGCCATAACAAAAGAAATGGCTCTCTATTATGCTCGATTACTCGATGCTGCAAAGGGTAAGCATCGATCATGATAATACTTACGACTGAATATTTTATTTGAAGGAGCGATAGTATGTCCGGGCACTCAAAATGGGCCACTACCAAACATCAAAAATTTGCCGCTGATGCCAAGCGCGGCGCTGCTTTTACCAAATTAGCCAACATGATTACCATCGCCGCTCGTGAAGGTGGTGATCCGGAGTTTAATTTTAAGCTGCGCCTGGCCGTTGAAAAAGCGCGGGCGGCCAGCATGCCGAAGGAGAATATTGAGCGATCTATTTTACGCGGAGCCGGTAAAACCGAAGGAGGAAACGCTGTTGAGGAAGTGACCTATGAGGCGTACGGACCTGGCGGGGTGGCGATGATTATTACCGCAGCTACCGACAATAAAATCCGCGCTTTTACCGACGTTCGCACTGCCGTGACTAAATCGGGTGGTCGACTAGCCGATGCCGGATCGGTGTCGTATTTGTTTGAACACAAGGGCCTGATTATTGTTAAACACGACCCATCAAAGGCCGATGAAGTGCAGCTGGCCGCAATCGACCTGGGTGCGGATGACGTAGAAAGCGAAGGTGAGCTGACCCAAATTATTACCCCCATGACCGACTTACAAAAAATCCGCCAAGGCTTGCTCGATGTTGGATATACGATTGAGGAAGCTAAGCTGGAATGGATCCCTAAAAATATTATTCAGCTTGGTGACGAAGATCATGAAAAGCTTGATAAACTGCTCGACGCCTTGGACTCTTTAGACGACGTCTCCGATATTGCAACCAATCTCTAGATTTAGACAATTTTAAAGTCCCGCACAGCGTCTTGGCCGTGCGGGACTTTGATTACTTGTGCGTATAACGTGTGTGGTATGGCTTCGAATCATCCAGCATGAACGGCTGGAAAGTAACCACCTCCTCAATGATTTGGATCGACCATGCCACAGGCTCTGAATTTGGCCCGCTGTGATGAATAAGCGTCCGGGGATTCCAGACCCCGTATGCTATCTCAATCAAAACTTCGATGCGCTCCTCCCAGCTGGCTTCCAAGGTAACAATTACCGAAGGAAACCCTGCGCTTCGATCGCGGGCAGTCGAAACCCAACGAAATTCGGAGTGGCTAATGTCGTTTTCAGCGAGCCGCATCGCCACCATATGCCCAACTGCATCAGGACTCAGGGGGAACAACTCAAGCATTGCGTTTGGGCCATCCCATCTGACAGCATACCACGCTTCCCGAGCCCCTCTGTCATTCCTGCGGTGGTCGCGCAGTGCGGTTCGGAATGCTGAGAGTGGGATTATGATAGTACCATCGCTGCTCTGCACCACAAAGGTGTCCGGCAAAGAAAGTACCCTGCCCACGTAGTCCAGGCCCCACTGCTCGACAGGTAGCTGGAGCAGACCTTCCGCATGCTGAATGAACACCACTTCACCCTTCCGAAACCCGTACCCGTCATTCACTGTCACAAACTTCCTCGGTGCCATATTGTTAATTCCCCTTCTAGGGTGTGCTCACAAGTGAGCCAGATTCTGGCCGATCGAGTGACCAGTCTCAATATTTTATCATTTTCATTTAAATATGTCAATATTCGTTGAACGCCTCATACCTATGAGGCGTTGGTGGCGGGGAGTCTCCAGGCAATTTGGATAAACCGAAAATCTACCGTATACTAGGTATTATCTGTCATTCCCGTGGAGACGGGAATCCATGGTTAACCGGATAATATCAAGTCCTTGTCAAGCATGAGTTTTTTTAATTAAGTTATTATAGTCCTCCAGTTCTTTCTGACAACACTGGATCCCCGCTCTTCGAGACTGAGCACTGAGGTGCTCACCTCAGAGTCGAATGACCTGCGCAGGGACGACAAACAAAACAAATAGAAGGAAACGCATGAGAATATTGGGGATTGATCCTGGAACAGCAATTATTGGATACGGCATGGTGGAGTGCGTGCGCGGTGAGATGATGACCGGTGGCCATCACGCCTTTTACGGCTGCATCACCACCGAAAAAGACCGCACGGCCGATAGGCGCCTGTCAGATTTGTACGATGGCATGACTAACTTACTGCGCACCTACAAGCCGGATGTAATTGCGATCGAAAAGCTATTTTTTGCTCGCAACGTCACCACCGCCCTGGCCGTAGGTGAAGCTCGCGGTGTCATATTGCTAGCCGCCCAACAAGCCGGCGTTGAAACTTTTGGTTACACCCCAATGCAGGTGAAGCAGCAAGTGACCGGCTACGGCAAGGCCGAAAAAAAACAACTTAAGGAAATGGTCAAAAAAATCATGTTACTTGAAACCGAGCACATCAAAACCGATGACGCCTGGGATGCTATCGGCATCGCCTTGACACATTGCTACTTGACTGGCCTCGCAATCAGACCCGAATACATAGTGCAGCATGTACCGGTTAAAAAGCCTAAGGTTGCTCAATTAGTCTAATTTGATCAATTAGACTACTATGGAGGTATGTCTCGAATTCGTCAAAACATCGTCACTGGTGAATGGGTTGTGGTTTCGCCCGAGCGACAAAAGCGGCCGCAAGAGTTTGCCCATCGCCCCTTTGCCAGCTCACCACTACACGACCAGTCATGCAATTTTTGTGTCGGTGGTCCCGCATGGGAATCACGCATTCGTGAAGCTAGCACTGCTCATGTGTATGTGGTTGCAAACAAATACCCGGCGATGGCTGAAGCAGTGGCAATCGAGGAAACTGGGCACAATTTTTACTCCGATGCTGCCAGCATTGGCATTCATGAAGTGGTCGCACTAACAGATGCACGTGACACGCTCCCCTCTATGCAAGCTCATCGCCTGTTTGATCTCTTAAGCACCCTGCAGCATCGGGCCCGTGATTATGAAAGTCATGCTAGTGTTGAATCAATTATGCCAATTTATAACCACGGCCATGATGCCGGTGCCTCAGTAGCTCATCCGCACGCCCAGCTTTTTGGCAATGCTCTGATCCCCCCGCGGCTCGGTCGTGAGTTTTTTGGAGCTTCGCAATATCACAACAAACATCGCAGTTGCGTATTTTGTGAAATGACTAAATTTGAGTTACAGCAGCACGAGCGCATTATTTACAAAAACGCTGATATGGTAGCTTTTGCAGCCTACGCTCCCCGCTTTCCGTTTGAAATTCACCTTGTGCCGCTACGCCACCAGCCCGCCTTTGCAGCGGCGTCGTCTGATACCGTGAAAGGCGCAGCTGAGGCATTACACGCTGTGCTTCAGAGGCTTAATCACAAATTACACGATCCGGCCCTCAATTGGTTTATTCACAGCGGTCGAAAAATCGATCATCATCTGCAATCAAGCTACCATTGGCATATTGAAATCGCGCCGCGGCTCGGCACCTTCGGAGGCTACGAACTCGGCTCAGACATGATCATCGAAACCGTCCTCCCTGAAATAGCAGCAGAGTTTCTACGCTAAACAATAATAAGGAATATGGCGATCTTACTGCGTTGGCTGAGCCGTGCGAATGGTGAGACCTTTGGTAAAGGCGTACACGTAGCCTGATTTGTCTACCAAAAGGGCGGAAAAGTTGCTGGCGCTGTTAGCATCGTTAAAAGCTTGATAGTTAGTGCCGCCGTCGGCTGCTTTCGAGCAATAGATGCCGAAAGACTTATTGTTATAAAACGTGGCCGCAAATATATCTCCACTGGCGTTTGTGCCTAATCCTTCAATCAGAACATAAGCTGGAAGCCCTTTAGATGTAGCCCATGCTCCGTTTTGATAGCGAAGAAGGGTAATTGCTCCCAAAGCACGATTCGCCAGCACCTCACCTTTGGTGTTAAATGCAATTAAGTTCAGGTTATTACTATAGGTCGGGCTGGCCAACCCAATCGATTGCCAAGTACTACCACCATCGCTTGATTTCAACAACCCTGAAGTGAGCTCTCCGCCCGCATAGACCGATCCGTCTTTCGCTACTTTTATCACCCATAGTGCCCCGGGCGCTCCGCCGCCAGTGGTAGCTATATTGGTGGCAATCTTTGTATACGTATCGCCGCCATCGTGTGAGCGATAGACGTCAGCGTTAAAAGCCGTGACCGCTAGCACATTGCCTGACGCATCAACCGCAAAATCCGATACCTTTAAATTGGTCGTAATGCCGCTGGCCTGTTTCCAGGTGCCGCCTGAGTAACGATAGGCGTAGCCAGCGCTTGCACTACCCTTAAACCCATTTAACCCAACCAACAACTCGCCTTTGGCGTTTATGCCGAGCGCGCTCACCGGCTTCAATGGCAGTGGAAGGCCGGTGTTGATCGCGGTCCAGGTGAGGCCGTGATCGCTCGATTTAAAAACACCGAGCGTTGGGGTTCCGACATACACCGTGCCATCTGCACCGACGGTCATAGCGTGAGTTTCAATATTATTTTTTGGATCAAATGGCGTTGCGAGCGTGGTCCAGGTCGGATTTTGTCCACAGGTTACGGCGTTGCTTGACGTGACGGTGCCGCCAGATGCTGCTCCACCCGATGATCCGCCTGATCCACTTCCTATACCTGCTCCAGACGACGTGCTGCCAGTCCCCCCAACGGTAGCACCTGATCCGCCAGTAGTCCCACTACCAGATCCGCTGCCGCCACCGCGCAGCGAATTATCTACCGTTACTTTAAAGGAAACTGACCCGCTTTTACCTGCCTTGACCGTGCCAACGTCCCAGGTCAGTTTTTTGTTACTAAACGTATTTGGTGAGGTGGCGGACCATGACACATAGGTAGTGCCGAGTGGGATCGTATCGGAAATACGTACATTCATAATGTCCTCTGCAGAGCGATTTGCGTAGGTCAATTTGAACGTAATAGTGTCACCATCCTTCACGGTGGTAACGTCTGATTGCTTGATCAGCAAAACGTTAGATTTTTTAATCGGAAATGACAGCGAACTTACATCCGCTTCATCAAAAATAGCAGCGTTACCGACTTTGCCATTGCGCGTTACTTTTACAATGACGATATTACTGCGCGTCGAATGAGTAAATTTACCAAGTACTGGATCGCATACCGTGTCACCCTGAGCACACCAGCTCATGGTGCCAATATTCGAAATAACCCGCGAACTCCGCACATCGGCGTCTGCCTCAACTTGATAAAATAGCAGACCCGCTACGAACAACATTGCGGCTGCGATCCCTGCCATTTTGTAAGTTAACGTCATATCACTCTTTAAATTATATTCATTATTTTCTTAAGCCTGGCAGTTATCCACAGATCGAATAGTGTCGGCTACTCTTTATTATCACCAGAATTACGGTGATTGTCTAATCTTAGGAGTAGTACCGCGGGTTTTTAGGAAGTTGAATCGCATCCACCATAGGGCAACGACCAAACCAAAATACCACGGAAAGTAACCGCCCTTTGGCCAAGGCAATCCAGCATACGGAACGCTGGCACAAAAATGAATAAATACCAGCAGTGCGTGAATTGGAAAATACCATAGCGAAAGCAGTTTGATAAAAAAGATTGACGGTATCAGCGCCAACATCACAAAAATTGAGCCAAAGATCATCACTACTGGAATTGTGGGCAAAATAATGGAGTTGATAATTGGAGCAGCGATGGCAAACTGCCCGAATACGCCGAGCAAGTAGGGCAGCGCTGCCATTTGAGCACCAAGCGTTTCAGCAAACAACGTGCGGACACCACTCTGGCGAATCAGACGCAGATGCTTGGAAATAAGTGGGGCCAGCTCCACAATGCCAAAAAAGGCCAGGAAGGATAAACCAAAGCCGGCATCGTCCTTGACTACAAACGGGTTCAACGCTGCCATACCGGCTGCCGTGACAAAGATCAGCAATAGCGCATGAGGTGGCCGACCGATCATTTTGCCAACAAGCACGATCCAAGCCATTACCGCCGCGCGGATAATTGAGCTCGGCGCACCGGTAAAAAGCACAAACAGCAAAATGAAGACGGCAGAACAGATAATGGTCAAGCGCTTGGGTAATAGTCCAGTAAAAACAAGTGGCCACAGCGCAATGATCGTCAAATTGTAGCCGGAAACAGCCATTAAATGTGAGATGCCAAGCAGCCTAAACTGAGCCGCGAGCTCTGCCGGCAGACCGTTTTGATCACCAAATAGTAACCCGAGCATCGTCACCCCTTCTACACCAGGCAGCGCCTGATGCACCCGTAGTTCAACTCGCTCGCGTAAGCCAAATAATGCTCCCTGCAACCACCATCCCTGATCGTGTCCAACAACGCTAAATTGCTTAACATGCATTTGCACCTGTGCACCCCGCACCCGCCAGTAGCGCAACCCGTCAAACGATCCAAAGCGGGGCAAATGCTCAAGCTTGGCCTGAACCGTAATAGCATCGCCATAGTGCAGTGATGTACCGGGTGGAAACAACGCCACCACTCTTAATTGTCCGTTTAGATGCAGCGGTGATCCGTCTTGATCAAGCGCCGTAATGTGCATGATGCTCCGTTCAAATTGCCCCGATTGCTGCATCGGGCTTTCAATGAAGCCGTGAATGCCAAGCACCACACCGGTTTGTGGCGCGGTGTTCCATGCATGAAAAGCGCCGTCCCAGCGCATAATCCCAAGCACCAATGCAAGAGTGAATATGGCGATCAGTCGCGGTATCGTCCGCGGCCACACCAGCACCAGGCAAGCCGCAAGTCCAACTACAAACATTGACCACACTTGAATCCAGGGCAAAAACTCGGCTATGCCGCAGCCGAGCAAAAATCCCAGTGCTGCGACAGAGAATATATTGAGACGATGGCGCAAAATCATAGCTCTACAGTACTGATGCAATCACTTCCCTGCAAGTAGGAACGTTCTTGACTCAGCAGTAATTTTTAATCACTCCCTGTTCAGGAGGAGCCTAATTTGGTATAATCCGGCCATCGACGCGCCTTCAAAAAAACGCGCCGAAGCATCCTTCCAATCGAAAGGGTATCCCTATGAACATTTGGCAAGTCCGCAGAAAGCTCGTTGATGCTCACCTGTCTGGATGCATCTCACGTATTCCTCTGATTTCACTCACCAGCCTCTTTTCCACATGGGATGAAGTAGCGAATTGGTGGGATCGCAATCCGACCCTGCTCTCTGATCACGACGCCGATCGCTTCACTCATCCGACACCGAGTACGGGGATAGGTGCCGATAGGATGAAGCAATATGTAGTCCGGCCAGAAATCGGCGCCCTGTACATGCCGCTATGGGCATTTTTGGCTGAATGTGATCACATCGCGTTCGAGCACAACAATCCTGAATCGCGATACCTCTACTCGCTGGCACTGCAGCCAATTAACGGACCAGGGAATGCCACCATTCTCTCCTCACTCCCCCCTGATTTATTTGCATTGCGGATGCTGCACCACCACGGGGTGCATTATCCGGATCAGCTCGGTGGAGCAAGCATCCGCGTCACCTGTGATGAAATAAAAGCCGGCTCCCTGCTGATCAATCTGACCAATGTGCTCAATATTTCCCTGCAGGGCCTTGCCTCAGACAACACAGGCAGCGTGGTGCAATATCCGCGACTGACCCTGGCGTCGCAAACCGATCGACAGGCGGCGCTGGCTACAGCCTAGTAGACCAGACCGAAACCACAAATGGCCCCAGCGAACACATTAGTTCGCGGGGCCGCTTTTATTGATTTTTTGGCCAATTTTTGGCACAATACAGTTCACATAGCATGAAACATGCATCATACTCACTACGTTCGTTAGTTGCTCTTTAAGGTCGCAACCATCAAACATGAAACACAGGGGATGAATAAATCATTATGAGTAAAAAAAATACTGTAAATTCACAAGGTGATGAGCGCGAACAGAATCAAGCTGATACCCAGATCTCTCCTAATTCCCCTAATCTCCTCAGCGATGCTGAAGCAATGGCCGAGCAGTATTTAGCTGGCTGGCAGCGGGCTCAGGCTGATTTAGTAAACTTTCGTAAGCGAGCTGAAGAGGAAAAAGCCGCTTTTATTAAGTTTGCCCATGCCGATTTGTTGATGCAGATATTACCGGTACTGGATAACTTTAAACGAGCCGCTCAACATACACCGGATTCATCCAATGAGTCTAATTGGGCTAATTGGGCTAATGGGGTAAAAGCAATTGAAAAGCACTTTGAGCAAGTACTGCAAGCCAATGGCATCACCGAAGTACTGGCGAAAGTAGGTGAGCCGTTTGATCCGATGCATCATGAAGCGATTGCTTCGGAAGAATCTGACCAAGCACAAGATACTATCCTCGCTGTAATCGAGCCCGGCTACCTCCTCAACGGCAAGCTGCTCCGCCCAGCTAAGGTAAAAGTGGCGAAATAATATTTCGCCATCCTGAGCAGAGTCGAATGATCTCGTCAGGAAACAAAAAATCTTCTAGTACAAGCCGTCATCCCTATCCCACCTTGGGATCCCGTAAGAAACAAGCAAAATCCTATTTAGATGCTAAACGCCTCATACCCTATGAGGCGTTTGGAATATATTGCTATTATTTTAAAAAAATGGTATAATTCGGGAATATTTTGGGAATTTTACACTCTTTTGCTTTCTTCCCAAAATGGCAAGGGATTAACATGAAGAATACAATGAGGTACCCTAACTGGCGACTGCGAGCTGCTACTCCGATTCATCAACCGCAACAACAGAACAATCGGGCAATTGAGGCAAGGTTACCCTGGGCTGTGGGGTCTGAAACGAACTATGGGTTATCGTATTCCACTCTCCTGGGTGATACCAGAGCGTCTGCGCGTACTAGGCAGTTTTCCGGGCTTGCAAAATCGGCTCGCCCATGTTGACATCCCCTTGCTTGAATTCTGGGGCATGGAGGATCAACACGAGGACGATGAAGACGCGCGGTTGTTGATCACTGCAGATGTCCTCGAAGCGATGCCGTGGCCAATCACGCCGTGCGAAACAACATTCACGTACAATGACCAGCTGGTGCTGATATTGCGTGTGGATGACCCTGAAGGTTGGCCCATCAGCTACATCGCCGCTGTTCCCGAGGAATGCATCGACCTCACTTGGTGATTCCCCTCCCACTTTCGCGTTGTAAGAAAGGGCTCCGAGATGGCACCTGAGATGATTTGCCCTCGCTGTCAGCAACCGCTGATCCCGGCTGAGCCGGAAAACAAGCGTTGTCGCAAGTTCTACTGCACATTATGCGCCGAGGACTTTGACACTAATTTCATGTGTGGCGGCTGCGGTGCGAAATTGGTGGAGACTGGCCAAACTCCAGAAGGCCGTACATTGTACGACTGCTCGCGTTGCCACAAGAATAAGATGATGGCCTGTGTTCTTTGCGGCTTCCCTAGAGCAACCTGGGCGGATGATGGAAAAGTCTGTGGCAGTTGTTTCCTGGCTTTTATGTCAGGCGACATCGAACTTAGCGAAACCCAGGAGATTGCCTGCCGAAAATGGAGCGTGACCTTGCTCGTTAGATAAATCAACGCCTCATTCGCACCGCCAGTCCCGCAAAGTGATACCAATACATGCTGAACCCGCGCCGTGGAGAACTTCTCCCCGGCGCTTTTATTATTTGGAGTCACCGCGTGGTTATGCTAGTGATGGTTGCGACTACAAGAAGCAACTACAAGCCGCAAAGCTTGATTCTTCGCCTCGTCTGACGGGGCTCGAAGTCACCACGCGTATCTCTTGACAGAATGTAAAGGATACTTTACATTTGGGGTGTGGATCTCGTTCATTATATGAGGTATACTATATACAAACAAAGACTATATTGGGCTGTCATTTCGAGACGTCAGATGAGAAATCTCGCCTGTCCTACTAAAATGGGATCGCTCGCTCTGTTCGAGATGACATAAGAAAAGGAATTGGAGAAACTATGGGTAAAATTATCGGCATCGATTTAGGCACTACCAACTCGGTTGGTGCGGTAATGGAAGCGGGAGCGGCAAAGGTTATCCCGACAGCTGAGGGGGGCAACATTGTGCCATCCGTGGTAGCAGTGAATAAAAACGGGGAGCGGCTGGTCGGGCAAATCGCCAAGCGCCAGGCTGTCACAAACCCGGAAAACACTATTTTTTCGATCAAGCGCTTTATTGGCCGCAAATTTGATGATGCATCAGTGCAAGAGGATTTAAAACACGTGCCTTACAAGGCCACTAAGGGCGCAAACGGTAGCGTCAACGTCATGATGAGCGGTAAGGAATACACACCGCAGGAAATTTCATCGTTTATTTTGGGTAAAATTAAACAAGATGCGGAGGCCTATCTCGGCCAGTCGGTTACTGACGCCGTGATTACCGTACCAGCCTATTTTGATGACGCCGAGCGCCAAGCTACGAAAGATGCGGGTAAAATTGCCGGTCTAAACGTTTCCCGTATCATCAATGAACCAACGGCGGCTGCCTTGGCTTACGGGTTGGACAAAAAGAAGAACGAAAAAGTGGCGGTGTACGACCTTGGTGGCGGCACCTTTGACATAACCATTTTGGAGCTGGCCACTACTGAAGGTGAATCAAGCTTTGAAGTGATCGCCACCAACGGCGATACGCACTTAGGCGGTGACGATTTTGACCAGCGTTTGATGAAGGAGATGCTGGATCACGTCAAGGAGGATCAAGGTATCGACTTGTCCAAAGACGTGATGGCGCTGCAGCGCATTAAAGAAGCGGCTGAAAAAGCCAAAATTGAGCTGTCAAACACCTTAGAAACAGAAGTGAATTTGCCGTTCATCACCGCTGATGCCGCAGGTCCAAAGCATTTGGTAATGAAAATCACTCGTGCGCGTTTTGAGCAACTGACGGAGGATTTGATTAAACGGACCCTTGAGCCAAGTAAAAAAGCGCTGGCCGACGCCAAATTAACGGCCAAAGATATTAACGAGGTTATTTTAGTGGGTGGACAAACCCGGATGCCGCGGGTGATCGAAGCGGTTAAGGAATTCTTCGGCAAAGAGCCGAACAAATCGGTCAACCCAGACGAGGCAGTGGCTTTGGGAGCTGCAATTCAAGGCGGCGTACTCGGTGGGGACGTTAAAGATGTGCTGCTGCTTGATGTAACACCACTATCACTGGGATTGGAGACGCTTGGCGGAGTCGCAACTAAGTTAATTGAGCGAAATACTACCATCCCAACCAGCAAAACTCAAACATTCTCAACCGCAGCCGATAATCAACCAGCTGTAGAAATCCATGTGCTCCAAGGCGAACGTGAAATGGCGGCGGACAACAAAACTTTGGGTAAATTTGTGCTGGACGGCATCCCACCAGCCCCGCGCGGCGTACCTCAAGTTGAGGTGAAATTTGACATTGATGCAAATGGTATTGTGCACGTTTCGGCTACGGACAAGGCCACCAATAAAGAACAAAAAATTACGATCACCTCCTCGTCCGGCCTGTCAGAATCTGAGATTGAGCAGATGCGAAAAGACGCCGAGGCACACGTGGAAGAGGATAAAAAGAAGCGGGAACTTGTAGAAACTCGTAACTTAGCCGATAATTTAGTGTATACGGCGGAAAAAACAATTCGCGACCTTGGGGATAAAGCCAAGGAGGATTTACGCAAGCCAGTTGAAGAGGACGCTGCAGCGTTGAAGACAGCACTGAGCGGCAGCGATGAAGCTGCGATTAAAAGCGCTACCGAAAAGTTGAATGAAAGCCTGTCCAAGCTTGGCGCGGCAGCGTATGAATCGGAAAACCCTCCTACGCCGGAGGCTACGGAAGGGCATGGCGGTGGACAGAAAGCGGAAGACGGATCAAGTTCAGAATCACATACTGAAGATCCAAGCTCTGAGGAAAAGAAAGAATAGGGGAAAGGTGGTAGTGAGTAGTTAGTAGGCGGTAGAGCATACAAACCCAGAGATTCGGCTTCGATTTCTACAACCTACGACCTACCGCCTACTAACTAATACTACGGGGGCAAGCAATTGAACACACGCATTATTGTTTTAGTATTGGTCGTGGTAGTCCTTGGGGGTGTTGGGACGTTCCTCGCTATTAGCTTGAAAAATCACACAATCTCTCTTCCTGGTAGCACTACCACTACTCCTCCTGCAACTACTTCCACCACAAGCTCTACATCGACTACCAGCAATAGTACGAGTTCCACTACAACCGTAAGCAGCAACTCAATTTTAACAGCTGATACGGTCTCGGTTACTGACTCCAGCAAAAAACGCTTTACGGCTGCACAGGCAAGCATCGCCACTTGGTCGCTGTGGAAACCTAACGCAGTTTTTAGTGGCCTGTTTATGACGTTTGATGCAAAACTGCAGCTCGATAGTGCCAATGAAGTGTATGTGTTCGATTCACCTGACGATCCCAATAATCATCTTACCGTTAGTGTAGCGCAAAGCAGCGGTAATATGCTCCGGGCAATTATCCCGACTGCGGATTATCAAGGTACACTTACTCCAATTAAAACCGAGTTTTGGAAGTCAAATTACGCCGACGCCGTGCAATTTGCAGATAAAAATGGTGGTGCAACGTTTATGGCTGCTAATACCATTACCAGTGTAGACGTGAAACTCTATCGCACTGCACCAAAAGATTTCTTGTACTGGGTGGTAACATATCACACCGCTGATGCCACCAAGTCACTGACCGTGAAGATGGATGCAAGTACCAAGACGCTTGCTGTGGAATGATAAAATAAATCCGAAATTCTAAATCCTAAATTCGAAAAATATTTAATATTGTTTCGGATTTGGTGCTTCGGATTTTGAATTTACTGTCATTAACCATTCCTCATTCGTCATTTTTCCTGTATGATAAAGCGTCAGATCCAACAGCAACACTAAAAAAACAAATGCCTAAAAAAGACTATTATGAAATCCTTGGTGTCCCGAAAACCGCTTCGCCTGATGAAATCAAGCGAGCATACCGTAAATTAGCCCATGAGCATCACCCCGATAAGGGTGGTGGTAAGGCAGCCGAAGAAAAATTTAAAGAGATCAACGAAGCCTATCAAGAGCTTTCTGACCCAGCAAAACGGAGCTCGTACGATCAATTTGGGTCAGCTGAAGGCGCACCGTTTGGCGGTGGCGGATTTGGTTTCGGTAATACAAATTATGATTTTTCAGATGGCTTTGGTTTTTCTGGCGGAGGATTCGGTGACATTTTTGAAGGTTTATTTGGCCAAGCCATGTCCCAAGTGCAAGCCGAGGTGGAAATTGGTATTCCTCAGGCCGTGCTCGGCGACACATTGCACCTGCAAATTGATGGCAAACCGTTGGAGGTGGTTGTCCCGCCCGGTACAGCGAACGGTACTACCTTCCGCCTGCGTGGTAAAGGTCGGGCGTTTCGTGGTGGCACTGGAGATTTGCTACTGACGGTGCACATCCGCGTGCCGCGCCACCTTTCCCGTGAGCAACGGGAACTGTACGAACGCCTCAAAAACCTTGAGCGTTAGCTGGCGTATACGCAACATGTACTCAACTGTCCGCGCGAGTAGAACCACTGAAGAAAGGTGGTGTTCTTTTCGCGTAATGATCTATAACTTTTATCTTTTTTGTTTGAATTTTTTAATCTTTGATCTTTGATATTTTATTTTTTCACACGAGTATCTGGGCTAGAGCGATACCCAAGCCCAGATCTTTTGTATCCCGCGTAAGACCCGCGACGGATTGTAGAGCAACAAATGCTCAAGTAACGTGACAGCCATGAACCAGACCCGCACATTACCTTGCAACTATAAAGACGGTCAGAGTTACATTGAACAGAAACGGTGCAGCGCTAGCTAGAGATGCGTTTTGCTAAAACTGATCGAATAAATGGCTCTTTGGCGTGATTATACGAAACCGCGTCCAAGTGCCCCTCCGCCACTGCGGTTTGCTTAATTTTGGTATACGTGGGGACGATCTTTGGGTGGGCAATTAAATAGTCACGAAAGAATAAGGCGTTATGATGGTCGTCAGAACCTTCAATCAGCACATGCACATGTATATTATGCATTGTTCCGCGGTGTCGCACTGCCCCAACCCGCAGTGGTCTTGTTGCTGGCTCTGGTTTCCCAAGCGGACTTGAAGCAAACCCTAGTGTTTCCAAACCCGATAAAATATGCGGAAACTGATCAAATGATGCCGGGATAATGATATTAATACTGTTTTTTCCGGCAATGCGAGCTGCGGTTGAGCCAATGTGCTCAAGCGCAAGATGCGGATACGCTTTTTTGATCTGTTGCATCACGAGCTCTGCTACTTCATGCAATACCTCTTCGTAGGGTAAAAACTGAATCGGTTGTAATACATACGGTTCGATGTTCATATCGAAGGCATAGTATCATATTCAGCCATACTCAACTACATGCCTTAGGAACTACGAGCTAAAACTCTAAGCTCCTTAAGAAGACGCGAGAATTCGGGAATTGTCCATCATCCGTCATCCATCCTCTATTATCCCGTAGCTGCCTTGACCTCCCCGCTCCTTTATCTCATACTAATAGCATGAACATGAGGGGATAAACTCAAGTGAACGGTGCACCGGGCTGGGACGCAATTGTGGTGTTGGTATACGTTATCGGCATCGGCTATAACGTTATTTTGCATCGCGAAAAAATTGCGGGACACATTGCGGCAGCCTACATCGCGCTGGCGGTAACGGCAGTAATTGCGCACCCAGTGTACGATTTTGTACATGGCAGCAAGCTATTGGCCAGCCAAGCTTGGATCACGCACGCTGCCACGGCGGACAACACCGCGGCTTTGGTATTTTTGGCCCTGACTATTATGCTCTCAAGCTTTCTCGCTATTAGCCCAACTGGCCGCCGCAGTGATGACTTATCCGCAATTGAAGCGTTCCTGTATGCATTTTTGTGGGTCACTTTGGTCATTTCCAGCATACTGTCATTCATGCCCGATGATCACCGCGCAACCTATTTGAGTCAATCAAAATTTTTGACACTGATTTGGCAATATCACACCGCCTGGCTAGTCATCCCAGCACTGCTGTTCCTCTACTCCGGCTTCCGCCGTGGCTCGATGCGAAACTAGGTCAAGGTAATTGCCAAACTGATCTCAAAATGATATAATCAGGGATGTTGAAGTAGCGGGCCTGCCCTCCGTAGCTTTAGCGATGCTAGTGATCCTTCGCTCGGCTAGTTCCACGACTTTCATGCTCGTTGCCAGCCTTTTGTACCAAAAGTTCTGGCTGCCTGCGCTGAAAGATCGCTTGAAAAGCGCGAGCTCGGAGTCACCACGCGATTTTTGGGTCGTTAGCT
>CAZLPY010000013.1:0-17302 GCA_964561525.1 uncultured Candidatus Saccharibacteria bacterium
CTCATCCGGCACTGGCTCTATGCCGGTGTTCGGTTCTATTGTACAAAACGGATAGTTCTCCGCCGCCGCAGCGTTGGTTTTGGTCAATGCATTAAACAGCGTCGACTTTCCAACGTTAGGTAATCCAACAATCCCTATTTTGAGTGACATTTCTAGATCGCTCCTGATATTAGTATTGAGATAAATGAAGTGCAGTCCCTCGTAGCTCTTCGAGTCTGAGCGGCGAGGCCGCTCAAGGCCTCAGAGTCGATGACCTTGCGCGAAGTGGGACCAACGTTCGGTAACCCTACAATTCCTATTTTCAAGCTCAATTAAGCTCCTTGTGAGCTTTATTATAGCATTATTAAGCTCAATCGTCGATTAGGTCTACATCCTTTTGTAGTTTGGCGATAGACCACAGCAGCTCAAACATTTGGCGGTGCCCGGCCGAAAAAACCTTGCTTTCGATAATTACCCCGACAAATTCATCATCAACAAACGATACCATGGATACCTTATTGCCATAGATATTGATCTCAACATCTTGGGTGAACAGCTCTTTTTCCACATATCGCAGGTCGCGCAATTCAGCCTTGTTACGCTTTGCGAATGCCAAATTATACGGATTAATAGTAATAACTGCTCGAAAACGAATGCGAGCCTCAACGCGGCGCCTAATATACCATTCGTCAAAACCAGGCTGATTCTCGAACACGGCTTGGGCGTTACCAAGTGATAAAATCTCTGACCCAGGTGCTTGAAGCAAAGATTCTTCGTATACTCTGCGCACACCCTCAAGACCACTAAAGAATCGCACCGAAGGCTTATAGCGGCTTCGACTGGCAAGGCCGGTTAAGCCGGGAAGCGCCTTTTCTAATGAAGAAAGCTTCGATTTCTCCAATGCCACAATTTTTTGTGGTTTCTCGGCGATAAATTGCTTGATCTTGCCACCAGCTTGAGAGACAAAGCCTTTCTTGATCAAATCGTCCAGCACGAAATAGGCGGTTGGTCTCTTGATACCTGCTTTTTTGGCAATGGTCGATACATCTGCTGTCCCTAATTCTAAAGTAGCCAAATAGAGAGCACTTTCCTTTTCATTCAGTCCATATTGTTGTAGCAAATCAACGAATTCTTCCATGTTGTCAAAAGTATAAACAAATTACGAAAAAATGTCAATGACTTATTATCATAATGCATAGATATGATATCAAATCTATTAAATATTATAAAAAATAAAAGACAATTTTATTGACAATATTACGATAACTATTACAATCGTGCGTTACACTGCGGGCGTGTAACATGTGGTTCTTTGCCCGGATGAAGGTACCTTCACATGAACCTTATCGGCCAACTCCGCCTCTATTCGGCAGTAGATCTCGCATTATTGCTTTTGGCGGCCAAAGCTAATCCTGTTCAGGTCTTTGGCAGTTTTTGCTTGTGGTTCGGGTTTCTGTTGTATTTGGAATCCTGCCACAGGCATGTTTACCGCCGGGATTTTCCAAAAATTCTCTGGCCAACACTGATAACATTGGCGGTCGTGGCATTCCACCGCCCCGAAAGCTTGGGATTCATAGCCTACTTCATTCTTTGTTCCTGGCTTTATGCCAAAAAGAATGAACCTCAGTTTGGCTTGGGCGCGCCATTATTTCGAGGATTGCAAAGCCTCGCTCTTGTAGGGGGAATTCAAGGGTACACCGGAGCATTTGCTTGGCTCGCCTTAACACTGACCGTAATTCGCAATACATTGGGTGATGTTCGGGATACGGATAAGGATAGAGAACAGGGAATGCTGACGATCCCGATTATCCTCGGATGGAGAAGCATATCATACATCCATATGATTGGTGTGTTCGCGACGAGCGTTGTTTGGCTATCGTTCACCCGGCTTTCCTGGGCTTGGTTGCCTGTTGTGTGGCTAGTCGAGATTGTTACCTACAACTGGACACCGAGAAACGTACACTACCAGTAAGTCCATTATAAGTGGCTCGCTGACCGAGAACGGTCCTTTTTCTTTGCCAAATTCTAAACCTGGTGCCTGATGCCATATTCTGTTTACTCCAGTGTAAACATCGGAATCTTATTTTGGCGGTAGACGTGATCGAAGCTCAAAATTGCTTCGCAGTGCAGCATTGTAACAAGGGCCATGTTGGTACAATCCACAAAACTGACATTTTTTGATTTCTGTTTTTTGAACAAGGTCGTTGCTAAATTGTGCACATCTTGACTGATAAATAGCATAAGCAAATCGCTATCTTTTGCACGGACTATATCGATAAACGCCAAGGCTGCTTGTCGACTGACACGCTGGCTCAATATTGTTACTACCTCCGCAAATACCACGTTAGAAATTACGGTTTGGCGACCATTCTTGCGAATTAGGGCAAATAGCTGAGAGGCCAGCTCATGATTTGAGTCATCTATCTTTAAGAGAGCAATCAGTGCATCTGAATCAACAAAAATTGGTGCCGATTTAACACCCATTGCTTATATGTCGTAGAGATAGTGATCGACGTTAGAAGATAAATCTTTTGGTCCACCACTAACCCGGAGCTTTTCGAGGCGAGAAAGGGTAACATTACGTATCGGTTTTTGAGCAGTATTCAATGTTGCCCATGTCCGATCCTCTCCCGGGCGATTCCAATCTTTGGCCAGTGCGCTCTCATTGAGCAGTTCATTCTCGCCGTACATGTCTGTCTTCAGTTTTTGGATAGGATATAGAATAAAACCGCCGCCTCTTTTTACCTTTAAATCTGCTTCATGCTCCACACCGCTTTCTTGTAGCAACGGCTTTGGTATTCGAAACCCATGAGAATTACCGATTTTAATAATTTTGACGCGCATTTGTTTCTCCTGTAATTACATTGTAATCACAGTGTTATGTCATGTCAAGTGAATAAATATGTTCAGTACAAGTGCGAATCTAAATTGTAAATGTGGCTTTTGGTGCTATACGTCTCGATCTTTGAGCCCAATCGTCAAGAAACACGCTTACCGCAACATTCGGTAATTGCTTTACTGCATTAAGTGTGATATAAAATGTAAGATCTTTACTTTGACAAAAGAGGGAAGCGAATGGCCTTTACCAAACAGTTTTATGCGAACCAGGCTGTTCGCATAGCTCCTGAACATCCAACACTTGGCGGTCGAGCCGCTACGGTGCTAGCAATTGTATATCATATGGATTCCTCGCAGCTGTGGGTAAGGCCCAAAGGGCTTAGTCCCGCCTTAGTTGAGGAGCCAATGCTCAAGCCAATCAAGAAAAGGCGCTGTGCGCCTGAAAGAGGGGAGGTGATCGAGCTGTCCGATCATGATAAAGCTCTCTCAGAGCTTGCTCATGCACTCTGCAAGTATGCCAACGACAACCCTGGCGAGGAGGTAACAGTGTTGGTGCGGCAAGGTGATCGCTACTCTCTGGTTAGACCAGACTGGGTGGGAACTGGTTTTCGTCGACGCATTGAGACGGTAACGCCCACGGCGGTTTACCAGGAGATGCTCATTCTGGCGCAGCGCTTGCTTGCGGCGTGAACACACGCATGGCGCCTTGCTCTTTAAGACCAAGGCGCCTATTTTATTTAAAATCCCAACGCTTCTTTAACGATAATGATTGTAATCCGGCCGGGTTTTACTTCTTTATTAATAATTAATAGCTTGCTGACGTAACTCCCTACCCCGCGGGCTTTTTGCATTCGCGCCTCTTCGAGCGGTAGCACGTATTCGTTGATGCGCCTGATGCCGGCTTCCACATCTTTCACGATTTTTTGTGCACCGACTACCCAAATAATGCGCGGTGAAGCATAGGCATAAGCCCCTAACTGACTACCGGTGTTGGAGGCCATCACTACTTTCCCATCCTCGGTTACCGCATTGACGCTCCCAAGGGTCCACTCGGGTGCCGCTCCGAGCTTTTGTATCTCTAAGCTCTGCGTAGCCCGATCCATCCGGTTTAACTTATTGCGGACGGAGTTATAATTACCAGATTCATTGATAACCTGGGGGATGCCGAGCGCCTCAAGCGTCATTGATGTCATGTTCATTACTTCAGCGCCGTGTGGGACAAGCTCCAAGAGTTTTGCCTTGGCTTGTTCACCAGAATCAACTACCGATGCTTCAATGCCATTTTGCATCAGTGCCGCGGCGGTTTTTGTGATTGCCGCATCAGTGGCGACTTCGTTCCATTTCATAGTATGTCCTTTTGTAAATACTTACGGATGATTGCAATAGATGCTATCGCTCTTCTTTGCCGATCAGGCGCTGGTACGCTGCCTGTGATGCCATAACATAACGTCTGGCAAACTGATCTGCTTCAGCTTCTTGCTGACCTATCTCATTTTTTGATTGGCGCACCCCAACTGAATTGCGGTGATTCAGCACCACGTGACCAACTTCGTGCAAAATAGTGTAGCGAATTTGCTCCTCTGATTGCTCAAATAGGTCATCTGACAAAAAAATGATGTGGTCGCCTGCCAACTCACTCCCCTTCAATACAAAGGCCCAGGCATCGGGATCGGAGCTAAGAAACCAGCAGTGACTAACAAGGTCTTTCAGGATTAAATCGGGTAGTAGCTGCAGTGCCCGAGCGATGCTTTTTTTGGCCTGCTTTGAACCGACAAGTCGTCCACCGAGCGCATGAATGATGGTGCGTCCGTCCATGATACGTAATAGTCCCTAAGCTATTTCTGCCATTTGACTGATTGGAGCAGCGGAGCGTAGAGATCGTCTTTGATATCAATATGCAGGCCTCCCAGCTCTTTTGGGCTAGGATTACGGTCTTGGAACACTACATACGGAAGGTTGCTTAGCACCGCCAGCGGCTTTTGCTCATTACCTTCACCCATTTCTAGCACTGCTGCCGCAGCCAGAGCGTCTGCAACGTTGCTTTGCGTTACTTCGAGCTTGCGGCCGAAGACATCGGGCTGTCCCCGGTAGTCATGGAGGGCTGCAAATCCGGAGTGCGCGAGAGTTACACCAGTTACGCCCCAGCGCAAGGGGGTAGTTTTGCTATCGGTAATGATCACCCCGCACTTTGCCAGCGAAAAGCGTTTTTTTAAGTAGATTCGGAGGTCATTTGCGCTTTTCTGAGCATTTTTAGGCCACAGTATGAACGAGCCATTGCCGTTTGATTGATCGATGCCAGAGTTTGGAATCAATATATTATCCTTGATGGTCAGCTGAATATGATATTTTGGGTCAGCCGCGAGCCACCGATCGGCCTCTTTTTTGATCAAATCTGCTTCCTTGGCTTTGTCTACTGCGATCACTCGGCCCTCGGTCAAGCTGATAATTTTTGAGGTGATAGCTAAAATGGACCCTTCGGGAAAACTGACCAAATACTCGTCCAAAATTTTGGTCAGGCTTTTATCCTGCGACGTAATAGTGCGGGTTGTGATAGGAGTGATAATCATACTGATAAATCCTAAATCTCAAATCCGAAATTCGAAACGATAACTAAATTCAAAATTCTCTATTCTTGAATTATTCGGATTTAGTGCTTCGGATTTTTTATTTTGTATCTTAAATATACTTCATCCTTGACTGGTTGAACAGAAACAAGTTGAAGGTGGGGGAACGCGTCTGGCGCAAATAGGTGACCTTCCACCATCGTAAGTGTCTCGCCAGAAGCATTGCCGAAGATTTTTGGCGCTAAAGTTAAAAAAATCTCATCAAGTAACCCTGTGCTTAAGAATTCTCCTATCAGCGTCGGCCCACCCTCAATTAAGGCCACTCGGTAGTCTTGCGTATACAGCCATGTCGAGAGTGTGCTTATATTGACGCGTTCATCATCGAAACGGATCACAGTACTGAGCCGTTCTACTTCAGATGCTATGTTGCTTGACGAGGTAGTCACTATGATTGGTTTTAGGCCTGCATCGTTAGCCAAAAATGGGATAGTGTTGGCATCAAAATCATGTCCGACGATTATATAGGGTAAAAGCTCTGGCTTACCGATATCTGCCCTTGCTTTGCGGAATTCTGGCTTAATTAGTGAGCGCACGGTATGAAAGTCTAGTGCGGTGCTTTTCCCATGGATTAAACTATCGGCATAGGTACGCAACATGATCAGCGTTTGGTAGTCGATTGAGGATCCGATTGGCCAATATGCCTTCCAGTCCTTTTTGCGAACTTGCACTTTACCATCAACGCTAGAGACAAAATTGGTATAAAAATACGGACGGTCGGGAAGAGTGGGGAAGGTAAGGGTGGGATAGGGCTCGGGAGACATTATTTATCCTCTGTCATTCTCTGGCTTGACCCGGGGATCCAATGCACGATTGGGTATCACGGTACTGGATTCCCGCCTTCGCGGGAATGACACCATAGTTAAGTCAATGAGGGCTGAATAACGCTTAAGAATTCAAGTTTCTTTTTGGTCAAAGCATAGTCGAGTGCGCTGTTCAAAATCAAATACGATGCAGCGATGCCAATGGTCATCACTGTGCGTTCGCGGATCACAATCGGAATCAAATTGTTCCAATAGCTTGTTGTGGTGTGAAAGCTCCATATCCATACCGCTCCGCCAACCGCGTGCGCCGTCATGGTGCTCCCGAGGCTTCGAGCCAGGATATTTTTACGAAAGGCAAAGGCTGCGAGTGGGATGATCCAAAACAGGCTATAGTACCACACACTTCGCCCCACGGGGTTGCTTAAGAATGCGATCACAGCAAATGCGGGCACAACTAGCATCAGATAACTATATTTATATTGTTTAGTAGCGAGGGCAAAGTAAAGTGTGGCAAACAGAGTGGTGCAGAATCGCAGGATAGTAAAGGTATCAAGCGCGGTGTGATGAACGCCCAAGTTCGCTCCTTGCACTGCGGCAACTGAAACCACACCAACGATTGGCCCGAGGAAGGCGCCCGCTACGGGTGCAAAAAAATCAAACAGAGTGAACTTAACGTTCGAGCCGATTAATTGTGAAAAAGGTATCTGAAGAAGGGCATAGCCCGCAATCATAAACAAAACTGTAAAAATAAATCGTTTCTTGGCTGTTTCCATATCACTCCTCACTTGGTATAGACGATTCCACGATAACGCAAAACGGACACAAGTCAAGCTTACTTCAACCGCGTCCGTGATCTCGAGAGTAGGCGAGAGACCTCGTTAGGCTGAAATATTGTTCAAGTACAATTGACATTTTGTGGTACTGATGATATAAAAGTAAGTCGCACGCTACATCGCGATGCCGCACCTTAAGCAATTTGTTGTCACTACCAGATAAGGAGTTCCTAATGAAGGAAGGAATTGTGAACGTCATCGAGATGCACATGGATCCTAACTTTGATACAGGCGACGCAGTTGGGGTGATTTCGCGTTTGGCCCTCGAGCGGGCGACTGAGATTTGCAACCTCGCGATTGCCACACGAGAGCTGGCGCAGGCTAAGCGAACGATCGAGATCAGGGATGTCCAAATCGTCACCCTGTGTCAGGAATGTGACCGTCTGCAAGGGACCGCGCTACGTCTTGACGGCGAACGTTACGTAGCGGAAAAACGCAGAGATGAGCTTTCGCAAGACCTGAAGCTAATCGAGATTCGCCTCGGATTGTTCCAAGAGGAACTGGAGAAGGACAGGCCCGACGGCCTTCACTTGGATGCAATCAGGTACGGGCTCGTGCGGGCTCGCGATCCTAGGCATCAGGTCAAATTCGGCTTTTTCAACGCGATCGAGGGGTGTGAGTGCAACGGCTGCGCCGATTGGCGAAAAGCACAGGCCAGGCGTCGTCGATCAACCCGGAAAGGGACCACTTCGAAGTAGTCTATCATTTCGGCATACCTCTACGCGGGGGCAATCATAGCCCCCGCTTTTTTAGTTGAAAAAATAAACTACAATAAAGCAATGCGCGCAATTCTTTGGTTTATTATTAGTCTGCTTATTGTCTACGTCGTCTCGACGCTTGCCAGGTCACTCTATTTGTTAAGGCAGGGTAGTCAATTATTCGCTCACAGCGCTCGATTCACCACTGATTATTATGTGGGCGCGGTGAAAGATCCGCCACTTTTATATGTAGCACTGGGTGATAGTACGGCGGCAGGAACTGGGGCAGACGCAGCCGAGCAGGGATATGTGTATGCAGTAGCCGCACATCTTGCTGGCGGTCAAAAATATGTGCACGTTGTGAATGTGGCAGTTTCCGGTGCCCGGGTAGCAGACGTATTGAATCAGCAATTACCAAAAGTGAATGGATTGCATCCGGACGTCGTTAGTGTAAGCGTTGGTGCGAATGACGCCACCCACTTTACGGATTTAGTCCAATATAGAAAGACCATACAGTTAATTGTAGATTCGATCATCAAACTGCAACCGAGCAGAGTGCTCTTCGCAAATACGCCGGACCTTTTCGCCACTCCAGCTTTGCCGGTGTGGTTTTCGTATGTGGTGGGAAAGCGAGCGGCAGCTCAAAATCGCGTCTTGGCATCCGTAGTGACGGACAAACACGTTGATATAGTAGATATTTTTAATCAAGCTAAACTTGATTATAGGGCTGATCCAGCGCTTTACGCTCCTGATTTATTTCACCCCTCAGCCAAGGGATACCAACAGTGGTCAAGCGTGTTTATTGCACAGATAAAATAAAAAAAACCGTCCGGTGGAGTAGAGTCCCCCGGACGGAGCTTTGCCGCTTTACTTGCGCCAACAGGTGAGGAGGCATCCCTCAAGCGGCAAATTTGGTTAGGCGGTGACCGTCGATCCGCCTACGTTACGAAACGTTGCGCGAGGCTTCATCTCGATATCATCGGCAGCAACGGCTGGGCTGATGATCTCGACGTTTCGTGCGGTCCATTGCCACGGAGCCCCGGGATTGACCCGAATTTGCTTGCCGAAGTTGAACCTGACTTCGTCGCCTTCGTATAGGTTCCTTATCGGCCGATCGCTTGGCCACCTGATGCTCCGTCTCAGTACGTGTACATCCAACATTACATCTCGGTCCACGCGGATGCCGGTGACTGCGATGTAGCCATATGCTGCCTGATTATTCCATCGCCGGATCACCCCAGTGCATGCATCGCCCTCGCGCGGGTAGACAGGTTTGATCTGTGGCATAGGCTCCATCGTGGCTGCAGCATGGATTGCTTCCGGATTCCTGCTGGCTCTGGCGCTTTGTTGAGCCTGCGCAATCCAGCGTTGCCGTTCATTCGGCGTCATCTGCATGAACTTGGCTAATGCGTTGACCTCGGTAGCATTTCCACCGCGAATACGATTCCGATTTGCCATGTTGACCTCTTTCCGACCCAAGCTGGTGCTTGGGTCAATAGATAAGCCCTCAAAACATCAAGGTACTCTAGATGCATTAAGTTTTCCATCACGAAAACTAATGCTATTGCTGTCATACAGCAAGTGCATTATACCAGAATCGCTTGCATTGGTCAACAAAAAACCGTTCGGTGCCAAAACATTGACAACAATGGTCGGGGGGGGGGTAGCGTTTAATATAAAGATATTAAGGAGAAGTATGCATTATCGATTATTAATTGGTGGTCTCATTGTCGGTTTGATTGTGGGAGGAGGAGCAGGTTATTGGTATGGTCGCAATAAAGGGGCGAGTGCCTCAGTAACTGCTACCTCATCAACCTCAACTACTGATTATTTGTCTACGCTTGAGCCTGCTGGCGGTCCCGGCATCACGGGGGTTTTAGCAGATGATCAAGGTCAGGCGTATGTAAATGGAGTAACCAGTAACTTAACAGACGAGATTGCCTATGGTTTGGCAAAGGCTGCAAGTTCTAGTCAGCCAGCCGCGCAAAGCCGAAATATCATGATTCCACAAGCCCTTGCTGGCGATTGCACTACTGTTGCTGCTGCAGCTGTGCAATCAACAGTTGATTCGTGGCTGCCCCATGCACTTGGGTCATGCGCAGAGATTGATGCCAACTATACCGCATCATATACCGTCTACAAGATGAAAGGAATCGACAACCCCAATGGGGTGATGAAGGTTACTCTACAAATTAAATCCCCTTCCAAAATGAAGTGGCGAGATAATTATTGTAATCTGCAGTCTCTTGACTATAAGATCGATCCGATTACCGTTTATTATAGCTGGGATTATTCGTTGTATCGTCCAATACTAGCCAGAATTTCAAAAACTCTGTATGACAATGCAATAAGTAATGGATTTTACAAATTATGGTGTCAAGGAACTCTGGATGGCGGAGCTGTAATCGGCGACGTGACCAATTGCCCTCGGTGTAAGGGGCGAAGTCACAGTTAAGCGCACATTTTAAGCGTCATTCTGGTAACCCTGGAGTGACCGGGGGCATCCAGAATCAAGCGTTCTTGTAGTTGGTCGCAGTAGCTCGCAACAATTAGATCCTGGACAAGCCAGGATGACTGTAGGATTTGATGCTTCGGCTCCTTTTAGTCTAGGGTTAATGATATGAATAGGCTTAACCAAACTCTCATAGCTCTAGTATGGATCGCTATGCTTGGCGTGCCAATCTGGGTAATTCTTTCACCATTGCCGGCTGGGTATTGGCATGATGCCTCGAGTAGTACCGCTCTTGCCACCATCACTCGATTACTTGGTGTAACAATTTTTACCTTAGTAACCCAACAAATCATTAGTCAGGCTTACCGCCCATTTTTTAATACTACTTTTCCGCCGCTGGTGGTGAAGCGCTACCACATAGTGGTGGGTACGGCTACGTTTTTTGCTCGCAACTCTGCACCCGCTGTCGCATTACCTGTCGAACGTGTTAGCAGGGGATGGAGTGTGGGCCCAGTGTGATTGGCGCTGAGTATCAGTTCCCGCTCCGTATGTTTTACCTATTTTGACCACTCGCTTTGACCATTATGACGGTGACGGTGGCCGCCGGGCTCTTGCGACGATGGAAGCCGCTACAGCAACATTGGCTGATTATTCACCAGTTCAATTACCTGTTATTCGTTGGTTGCGTTCTTCCATAGTTGGAACGTTGGATCAGATTTAAGCGTAAGCGTCACTCTTCGTTCGCTATGGGTGATTTATATAGTTTTTGTGGTGTATGGTTTTGTACGCAAGCATATTCTAAAGCCCACCGCCGTACCCGCTTCATCCTCCTCATCGCTAACTGGTTCTGTTACGTAAGTCAGCGCAGTAAAAATCGGCGTTACTATTGACACTTGTATACATTCATGCTACTCTTAACTTACTAAAGCAAATCGTACTCACATTTTAGCTAACTCACAATTTATGGACTTTTGTGCATCTTACTTATTTTATATTGGCTCAATTCCAACTTCTAATGGGAAGGTTTTGTAGTGGAAGCTACAACCATAGATACCTCGAGCCTCGAGGTAATAGCTGAACAAATTAAGGATCATTGTTGCTGTAGTTTAGGTGAAACTCGCATTCAAGGCGTACCTGGCGAGGGCAATCCGCAGGCCAAACTGCTTTTTGTTGGTGAGGCCCCGGGATTCAATGAAGACAAAACAGGACAGCCATTTGTGGGAAATGCGGGAAAGTTTTTGGATGTTATGCTGGGTAGCATCGGTTTAAAACGAGATGATGTTTTTATTACGAACATTGTGAAATGTCGGCCACCGGAAAATCGGGATCCAGAGGAAGATGAAAAATGGGCTTGCCACTTTTATTTAGAAGGTCAAATTGCCATCATTAATCCACTGCTGATCGTTTGTCTGGGGCGCCATTCCATGAACTATTTTTTACCAAATTTGAAAATTTCAGCGGTGCATGGACAACCAAAACGACGAGGTTCGCGCTATATTTTGCCGCTCTATCATCCTGCAGCTGCTCTGCACAACGGGGGCTTACGTCAGACATTATTAGATGACTTCGCTCGGATACCGCAAATCTTAGACAAAGTAGTGCAGGAAAAGGCTAAAGAGGCAGTTACTATACAAAAATCAGATTCAAACGAACAATTACCGTTACTATAAATAGAAACTAGAATATAGAATTTAGAATCTAGCAAATTATTAATACCAAACCAAAATTCTAAATTCTATCAAATAACAAGAAAGGAATGAATCGATGGAACAACCATCTCAACAACCTAGCAATGCATCGGAGCCTAAGCCGCCGTTTCGGCCGCGTCGCCGACCAAAATCTCCCGTCACAAATGGGGCGGCCACTAATCCTCTGAACTATAAAGGAGGTAATGGCCAGCCGCCGCAGCCGGTGACTGCTTTTGTGAACCACAACAGTCGACAGCCGGTTTCGGAGTACCGAGCCCCGGAGAAGCCGGAGGGATCAATGAGTGTACCTGAAGCTACCGTGCATAAGCCAGCGCAACCTTCAACCGAACACAATAATGTGCGGCATGACCGGCCACGGAATCAAAACCGGCGTGGCAGCAGCACACGTGGTCGGCGCGAACAAAAATCAATTGACCAATTTTTTACCGGTAAGGCGCAAGTACGTCCCGGTGAAAGCGCTGCTCAGGCCTATCATCCAGCCCAGCCACTTTCTTCGAGCACTGCAAAACCGGTGCTACGTGTAGTGCCTCTTGGGGGAGTTGAGGAAATTGGTAAAAATATGACCGTGATTGAATATGGCCAAGATATCATCGTGATTGATATGGGTTTTATGTTCCCGGATGAGGCGATGCTTGGCGTGGACTACGTTATCCCTGACGTCACCTACTTAGAAGATAAAAAAGAGCGTATCCGCGGTGTCATTATTACTCATGGTCACTTGGATCACATTGGAGCTATTCCTTATTTGATTGGTAAGCTTGGATTTCCTCCGATTTATACCTCTCCTTTAACCGCCAAGTTAGTGGAAAAACGCTTGGAAGAATTTGGGTTACTGGAAAAAGTGCCGGTCAAGGTGATGCAGATTGGCGTTGACGTGTTGCAATTCGGGGTGTTCAAAATAGAATCCTTCCGACTGGCGCATAGCATTCCAGATTGTATGGGCCTGGCCATTCACACGCCGGAAGGCTTGTTGATGTACTGCACTGACTGGAAACTAGATCACACACCACCCGATGGCCGACCGACCGATTTGCGCCGGATCGCCCAGCTTGCAGCCGAGCAGCCATTGGCACTTTTTTCGGAAAGCACTAACATCGAAAAGCCCGGGCACTCCATCTCGGAGCGCGAAATTGAAAAAAACTTAATTGATATTTTTGAAAATCATCCGAACGGACGCATTATTGTGGCGATGTTTGCATCGCACATTTCGCGGGTACAGCAAACCATGAACGCAGCCCACCGCACCGGACGGAAGGTGGCTTTAGCCGGCCGAAGCATGATTGGCAACGTTGAGGCAGCGGCCTCGATCGAAGCGATCAAGCTGCCACCCAATACGCTGATCGACATTCGTGATGTCGGGCATTATCCAGACGACAAAGTATGTGTCATATCAACCGGTGCACAGGGCGAGGAGATGTCAGCGCTCTACCGCATCGCTACCGGCGAACATCGCCAAATCCGCATTAAAAAAGGCGATACCGTGGTGCTTTCAAGCTCGCCGATTCCGGGCAATGAAAAATCGGTTTCAGGAGTAATGGACAACTTGCTTCGCCAGGGCGCGAAGGTGATCTATAATCGCCTGATGGACGTTCACAGCTCCGGCCATGCTTATCAAGAAGATTTAAAGATGATGATTGCCCTCGTGCAGCCGAAGCATTTGATCCCGCTGCACGGTGAGCGGCACAAGTTGGTGCTACACGGCCAAATTGCCCAAAGTATGGGCGTTCCGGCTGAAGGGGTGCTGGTGGCTGACAACGGTCAAGTGATTACGTTTAGCGACGGCGTTGGCAGGGTCACTGACGAAAAAGTACCAGCAGTGTACGTGATGGTGGACGGCCTCGGCATTGGTGACGTTGGTAACATTGTGCTACGCGATCGACGCGTGATGGCCGAGGATGGTATTTTTGTGGTGATCCTCACCGTCGATCACGCTACGGGTAAGATGGTGACCTCGCCTGACATAATCTCGCGCGGCTTTATCTACATGCGTGAGCAAGAGGATTTGGTACACGCGGCACGAGCTGAGATCAAAAAACACTTTGCCCGCCATACCGAAACTCGTAACTTGGATGCTAACTTTTTCAAAAACGACCTGCGGGAAAAACTGGGCGAGTTCCTGTATCAGCGCACCCAGCGCCGCCCGATGGTAGTGCCGGTGGTGATTGAAGTATAGCGTGGTGACTTCAAGCCCGCCGTTTCAAGGCGCATTTTCTGCACAGGCAGTCTGTCGGAGACAGACAACGAGCACGAAAATCGACAGAATAGGTCGGGCGAAGAATCACTAGCAGCTTTGAATCGTCAAAACGTAAACTAGAACGCCTCATATGATATGAGGCGTTCTTTGTATTAAGTACATTTGCGCTGGGTTGACGGCAGAGCTATAATTGATCTTGACAACATTTGAATAGTAGTGTATAATCAGAGCATTAACAATTCGGGAATCATCCGTTTATTTCACTTGTTTCCCCGTAAAATCCGGGGAGAAGGGACGAAAAAGATGCATGATGAAGGGTTATACGTGATCATCCTGTGGGGGACGCCCATAGTAACGATTTGCCTGTTGATACAATGGTGGCAAAAACGCTGTCTCAGCCGTCCGGCACAGATCGTCTTGGCCGCGTCCGCGGCTTGTGTCGCCTTTGTGTGGGGGTTCATCCCTCTCCTGAGCGGCCTTCCATGGTTCGCGTCGCTTCAGATCCCGCCAATCGTGGCGGCGATTGTGCTGGTCCCGCTGATCGCGCTAGGCCTCAAGAAGGGCATTAAACCGATCGAAGTGGATCAGGTTCCGACCCGAATGAATCGCCGCGCCCGGGGCGTCCCGTCAGATGTGAGGCGCGCAGAGCGCTACCATCGACGGATTGGATAGCTCTTGGAAAGAGGAGGTAGCATGGAAACTCAAGCGCTCATCCGGAGATCGGAATTCTTGTCGTGTTGGCGGTTCTGATCTTGGGTGGTCTGACTGGATATGTTCAGGGAGTATTGGACAATCGAGTCAGATGTCGAAAAAAGCCCCGCAAGTGACCAAGATGCGGCCCGGGTTCAACACGAACCCCGGCCGCTCTTTTAATATTAGTCGCGAAATTATGGTCCGAGCTGAAGTTTGGCATCATTAATCTGCTCGAGGCGCGTTGCTGGCGAGGTGATAGCATGAAATACAATTTGACTGTTAATATTCGCGGCATCAATTACCACGTCGCCGTAGTTAAACAGGCGCCCAAAAATGCCAATCACTACCTTTGCATCGGTAATCTGCTCTAAGGCAATGGTTTTGGTTTGCTGCCCCACAATGCCAAATCGAAACTGTACCCGACGATTCGTCAATAGGTATACCGTGGTGAGCCAATCGAGCACAATAATCAAATCGATAAACAAAATGGCGATGATGATACCAATACGCAGCGCCAAAAACAGTTGGTTTGGTACGCCTAGGCGCCCGGCAATGAAAGCGAGGGCTAGCCCGAGAGCTGAAACAATTGCCACAGGTACGATTAAAAACAGGACGCTGCGCCGGATTTGAAATAGTACCGTCTCGGTCGCGAGCAGCGGCAAGGGCGTTGCAGCAGTTGTAGTGACAAACGATGGTGCTGGAGGCATGGCCTTAAGTATATGACAACTTTAGTCAATGCGCTAGAAGCTCAATCACAAACGCACTTACCTATGCCATTACAAAGCAATTACAAAATCGAATAAGACGGTATCACATGGTATACTACCGATATGGAAAAAGAACCGCTGCCCACATCTGAAGCGCCAATGCAGATCTTCCGGGTGCAAAAAAGCCGGTGGTTTTTGATTGCGCCGATGGTATTGCTGATCACAGCAGGGCTGCTTTTGCTGCTTGGGCTCATTTTGTTCAATCCTGGACAGTCGGTAAACGTGTGGATTCAATTTGGCGCATTCATTATTGGTCTTGCTGCGTTTAGCATCGGAGCGTTGGTGATTTGGCTCGATTGGAACAATACGTACTATATTTTGACCTCGCAAACCGTTGAGCGCTTGAGCGGATTTATCTCCAAAAACCGTACCTACATGAGTTTGTATGACTTATCAAAAATTGAATGTCGTATTGGTATTATGGGGCGATTGTTTAACTTTGGCACCGTGGTACTGGAAAGTGAAACGACTGAGCTGCCACTGTACATCGTCGGAATTGATTCGCCCTATCAAATTATCGATTTAGTGCGCTCGGCGAGGGCTCGTGTGTCAACGGAGCAGCGCCCGAAGTAACAAAGTTGGAAGCCAATCATAGGCAATGCCGTCTGACGTGTCTGGCGGGGTTTCGCTATTCTAAAAACGAATAACCTTTTTGTGGTATAGTAATGATGATAGTTAGGAGGAGAGCTGGCACGCAGAAAACGCCGCGATTATGGCCCTCGGTTTTGGCAAACTCGTAAGGGTAGAGGCAAGAGTTATCAATTTGATTTTGGGATGAAGGAAGAAACCCGCAAAGAGGCTGTTGCGGTTGTGATGTTAGTACTTGGGGTAGTGATGCTGCTTTCAATCTTTGGTAAAGCAGGTGCTTTTGGTGAATTTATGGTTCGGGAAAGCCGTATGCTGTTTGGTTATTTGGCATATGTGCTGCCGTTTATATTTTTGGCTAGCGTGGTGAGCGCGGTCAATCCCCGGGTTTACGAAGTTCGGCTTTCAACCGTGGTTGGTTGGGTATTACTATTTTTTAGTTTCGGTGGACTGCTGCATCTGATTTTAGCCTCCTCTGATCCTCTCGCTCTTGCCCGGGCGGGCCAGGCCGGCGGCTACCTTGGGTATTTTGCGATGACAGTGAGCCTGTCTGTTTTTGGCTCAATAGCCAGTTTTTTTATTCTGTTCGCACTGTTTTTACTCTCAACCTCGATGGCCTTTAATACCTCGCTCTTAACAGTGTGGGGTTCAATCGCTGGGAGCGCCGAGGATGACGAGCGCCAAATTCGGGTCAATGAGGGTGGTAACCGTGTTTCAGTCTTTACCACGGTTCGTCGGAGTCTCGGGGGACTGCGCGGTCGCAGGCTCGAATCAAAACCATCTCGAGCGCCGGTGCTAGAAGTGAAGCCGATCGGGGCCATCAAATCTATCAGTGATGCTAGCTGGAACGTGCCACCAATTGATCTGCTGGAGACCTCAGATTCAAAGGCCAATCCCGGCAATATTCAAAAAAATGTTGAAGTGATTGAAAAGACGCTGAAGGAATTTAACGTCGATGTGGCGATGCAGGACGTAAATATTGGTCCAACCGTAACGCAGTACACCTTTAAACCGGCGGAAGGAGTAAAGCTCTCCACCATTACCGCCCGTAGCAATGATCTTGCTTTGGCTCTGGCTGCAAAATCACTGCGTATGGAAGCGCCAATTCCGGGGCAAGCGGCCGTTGGTGTGGAAATTCCGAACAAAAGTGTGGCGCGTGTGACGCTCCG
>CAZLPY010000014.1:0-16728 GCA_964561525.1 uncultured Candidatus Saccharibacteria bacterium
GCACTGATGGTGCCGCTGTTGGCCAAGTTGCCGCTGATGGTGAATTTAAGCGCTCCGCCACCCGCACCACCGGTTGCCGCACCGGTACCCCCGCCGGAGCCGATGTTGCTAGGCGCCGTTGTTGATCCATAGGTACTACCTGGAGAACCGCTAGAGCCGGGAGCACCCTCACCCCCATAGGACCCTCCCGAGCTACCAGAGCCCGCTCCCGTACCATTACCAGGGGTATAGCCAAGATTATTGGCATTAATCGTGCCGCCAGAGTTTACAGTAAGGTTTGTAACCGTAATGTCGACTTTGTAGGTCTCCGCAGTGGAGTTGGCTGAGTGAGTGATATTTCCACCAGATTGTACCGTAATTGCGGTGTAGGTATTGGAAACGTCGTCGGTCAGCGTGCCGCCTGAACCAATAGTAAGGGTTGTGCTGGAAGAGGAGAGGGTGCCCCGTTGAATGAGATTAGTAGTCAACGTCCAACTGGCAGGAAGCGTGATAGTACCTCCGGAATTATTGGTTATCGTTGGGCCGGTGACCGTAGAGATATTGCTGACATCAAAGGTGCCACCGCTGGCAATATCCAGGGCGCCGGTAGTATCGCCGGACATCGATCCAGAACTGGCGATCGTCACCGTGGCACTACTCGGAATCTGATAGGTGCCATTATTCTTGACTGAAAATGTATCAAGGGTGAGCGAGGAGAGATTGCTCTTCGCGTACTTAGCAGACTGGACGGCAACCGAGTTATTATCAATGGTCAGCGTGCCGTTGGTCTGGGCCGATGATTTGGTGTATACCGTACCCGCCGCGCCGTTACGTGTAGTAACACTTCCGCCGTATGCATTGGTGCTGCCGCTATGGGTATCGGTAACAAAGCCGGTAATTGCAACCCGGCCACCCCCGCCACCGCCTTCATTACTACAGCCCGCCGTTAGACCTTTTGCCGTAATGGAACCATTCCCACTCCAGGTAGAAGAGCCTCCGGTCATGGCAATCCAGACCGATCCCCCCGAGCCACTGCCGGACACACTAAAACACCCACTGGACATGGCCGCCCCGTTAGAGCTGATGGTGCCGTTATTGGTCAGGTTTCCACCAACAGTCAACTTGATTGCGCCTCCGCCCGGGCCACCGATTGCTGCGCCAGTACCCCCGCCCGAGCCAATATTATTGGGTGCCGTAAGCGAACCATACGTATCACCGGCGGTTCCAGTGGAACCGCTGGCGCCCATTCCGCCAAACCCGCCCCCTGAATTGCCACTGCCAGCGCCGGTACCATTTCCCGCCGTGTAGCCCAGTCCGTTTACATTAATAGTGCCGCCGGAGTTGACGGTCAGATCGGTAACTGATAAGTCCATCTTGTAGGTCTCAGCGGTGGAATTAGCCGAGTGGGTAATGTTGCCACCAGATTGAACCGTAATCGTACTGATCGTTGCTGCATTGTCCACCACGAGCGCACCGCCGTTGGAGATGGTTAAAGTTGTCGATCCGGCCGAGATACCATTGGTCGAACGGTTGAGAAAGATGAATGGTAGGGAAATGCTGGAAGGCAAGGTCACCGTCGCGTCATTTTCCAGCTTCCCGGTGCTATTCCCGCCAAAGGTTGAGCTGGCCACCATCGTTAAAGTGGCAGAAGAAGGAATAAGGTAGAAGCCATAATTCTGCACCACAACGCCATCTAGACTAAGGTTGGTAATGCCGGTTTTAGTGTATTTACCCGATTGCGGATAGACGTTCAGTCCACTAGCATTGTTGTTGTCGACAGTCAGCGTTCCATTGGTTTGGGCAGTAGATTTGGTAAATACCGTACCCGAAGCCGCAACCGGCGTGCCGGTACCACCGCCATAGGCTGAAGTTGTGCCACCGTGGGTATCGGTAACATATCCGGTAACGGCTACCCGACCACCTCCGCCACTACCCAGGTTCCAGCCATTTGCCGCCCCATTGGCGTTGATGGCGCCCGATCCGCTCCAGGTAGACGATCCCCCCGTAAAGTTGACCCAGATCGATCCGCCTGAACCAGAGCCATTGCTGTTGCCACCAGCACCGGAGCCGTTAGCACGGATGGTACCGTTATTGGTCAGATTGCCACTTACGGTGAGCTTGATCGCGCCACCCCCCGTTCCTCCGCTAAAGGCCCCGTTACCACCACCTGAGCCTAGATTCGTCGGAGCGCTCATTGAGCCATAGGTATCACCTCCACCACTGCCGGTATCGCTGCCCATTCCGCCGTAACCAGCCCCGCCGGAACCACTGCCGGCACCGGTGCCATTTCCAGCGGTGAAGCCGAGTGCATTTACATCGATTAGACCACCCGAGTTTACGGTCAAATCAGTGACGGTGAGATCAATTTTGTAGGTTTCCGCATTCGTGTTGGCAGAATGAGTAATAATCCCCCCGGATTGCACGGTTATGGTGCTGAGCGTCGAAGCAACGTCAGGCACTAACGTACCACCGGAAGCAATAGTGAGCGTCGTTGAGCCGGCAGTCAGGGTAGCCCGCTGAATGAGTTTATGGGAAAGCGTAATACTGGCGGGCAGGGTTAGGGTGCCGTCATTGGTCGTCGTACCTGTACTATTACCACTTAATGAGCCACTTGTATCTACGGTGAGGCTAGAGCTGGCCGGTATCTCAAAGACACCACTGTTTTGCACTTTTAGATCATCGAGGGTCAGGGGGGAGACATTGGCCCGAGCATATTTCCCACTTAGGGTATCCAAGCTATTATTGTCAATTTTTAATGTTCCGTTCGTTTGCGTACTGCTTTTGGTAAAGACGGTGCCTGGCGCACCCCCCGAAGCCCAACGGGCACCATAGGCAGTGGTAGCGCCGGCGTGGGTATCGGTGACATAGCCGGTAATAGCCACTCGACCACCCCCGTTATAGGTACCGCTCTGCGCGTTAGCATTGATTGCACCAGACCCACTCCAGGTAGATGCTACGCCGGTCATGATGATGTAGACCGATCCTCCCGAACCATCGCCATTGGTTGAGGCGTTGGCACTGATCGTACCGTTATTGGTGAGATCACCACTAATCGTAATTTTTATTGCCCCACCTCCTTGTCCCAGCCCACAACAGTTCAGGGTGCCCGCGGAACCTATATTGACGGGAGCAGTGGCCGAACCATAGGTAGTGCCACCCGCGCTTCCGTTACCGCTTCCACCACCCATCCCACCGTATCCGGCTCCGCCTGAAGAGGAGGATGGAGCGCCAGGGCCATTAAAATTACTGTATCCCTTGGCATTTACATTAATGGTGCCGCCGGAATTCACGGTTAGATTACTCAGCGTCAGATCCATTTTGTAGGTCTCGGCAGTCGTATTGGCGGTGTGGTCGATGTTCCCGCCGGATTGAACGGTAACATCGCCTAATGTTGTGGCCGAATCAATGCTCAAGTCCCCGCCGGAAGCAACGGTTACCGTGGAACCTGATGAAGATAAGGTCCCCCGTTGCTGGACGAGGTGAGAAACGGTGACCGTGCCACTGAAATCCATGGTTCCGCTATTTAGGGTCGTACCGGTACTATTGCCCGCTAATGTACCGCCTGTAGCAATAGTCAGGGTTGAGCCACCAGGAACCGTGAACACACCGCTGTTTTGGACTTTTAGGGAATCTAGGGTGAGCGGTGAAACATTACTTTTAGCATATTTTCCAGATTCTGTACCCAAGCTATTATTGTCAACGGTTAAGGTTCCATTGGTCTGGGCAGTGCTCTTGGTATAGACGGTTCCCGTGGCGCCTCCACTCGCCCAGCGGCTGCCATAAGCAGTAGTTGATCCTGAATGGGTATCCGTGACATACCCAGTCACTGCTACCCGCCCTCCACCACCATAATTGCCACTTTTGGCATCGGCATTGACAGCACCCGCACCGGCCCACGTAGATGATCCGCCGGTAAAATTAAGCCAAACCGAGCCACCAGATGCACTCGTGGGGTTGGTGGTAGAACTCGCACTAATGGTGCCACTATTAGTTAAATCTCCACCAATACTCAGTTTAATTGCTCCACCAGCCGTACCAATATAGCCCCCCGAACCTAAGCTGACCGGAGCAGTAGCTGAGCCATAGGTATCTCCGCCAGTCCCGGAACCGGTAGCCCCCATTCCCCCATAGCCAGCACCGGCTGTACCACTTCCCGCTCCCGGTCCGTTGCCGGCTGTATAGCCTTGGTCATCAGCTTTAATCGAACTCCCGGAATAAACGGTTACGTTATTATCGGTGTTGATGGTGACACCATTGCCGCTCCCGGTATCTCCTTGAGCGGTGATAAAGCCATTAGTTACGCCATTACCAACAGATAGCGATGTAAGATCGTGGCTAGTGTTCCCAGAAATGGTGAGCGTGGCTCCGTTGCTAATAGTGACGTCTCCATGGCATTGATTGGTAGTCCAACTGGTATTGGAGGTAATACTGACGGCGTCACTACAGCCGTGAGAAGCTTCCGCTGGTAAGGTTAGGTGTGACAAACCATAGATTCCAGCAACCAGCGCGCCAATGTATGCAAACGA
Source organism: uncultured Candidatus Saccharibacteria bacterium (assembly GCA_964561525.1). GTDB lineage: Bacteria > Patescibacteriota > UBA1384 > CAJBMM01 > CAJBMM01 > CAZLPY01. The sequence continues at coordinate 4,506 of CAZLPY010000014.1, forward strand.
AACCAGCCCAGATATAATGCCGTTTGGTCTGTTGAAAAGATAAATACTTAAAAGATACCGAATCCAATACAAAGCGCGGGCACTGGAGGAGCTTGCTGACCGGTATCCTAAATCATCGACAGCCAGCGAGTACAATTTGCTCGGGCCGTACAACGAACGAAAGGCTAGTTCGCTGATCACAAAGGCCAGGATTGCCGTGGCGCATAACACTATCAAAACGCCGATAATCGTGAGGCCAATGTAGTGACTAGTACTGTGGTGCGAAATCCAATACGATAATTGCCACCAGTAGCCGTGCCAACCAATTCGTACGGTGAGCCAAGCAAGGCTAAGGAGCGCGCTGCCAAATAGCAATGTGAGATAAACCAAAGACGGCCAATGTGCAACAAAGCGTCGCAGCGCCAGCAAAGGTTTTGCAACGTAGGATACTACAATAAGTTGACGCAAGCGGTCAATAGTATTCAATGGCAATCTTTTCGTTTGTTGTTGCATGAACTACAATACATGCATACAGTTATATGATAATGCACTGACCGCTCCTTGACAACGAGCACGTGCTATTGACAGTAATACTATTTAGTGATATACTATAGATAGTATCTCGTTTGTCAGTGGCAGAGAGGCGCCAGGAGGCAACAGTATGATACAGCTATCTTTCAGCCGAGAGGGTTGGATCTCTCTCGGGGTCATCGCAGCCTTGTTTTGTTCTTTTTTGGTCTGGGTGGCCATCAACAATGAGCCCCCGTCCCCCCGCCAAAGTGATGCTTTCGGGACAACCTACTACCGCATGAGCGGTGCCGCGCTCCCTAAGTGATCACACAGCATCCCCCCGTCCTGCTATTGCCGGACGGGGGATTTCTATTATAGATTGCGGACCGGACATGTTACTTACGATGAGCAGCAGATTGATTACGCTCCAAGTCCTTCACGTTCGGCAACGTTAATGCCACCAGCAATCCGAGCAAGGCAAATAGTGCGCCGATCAGCAAGGCTTTTTTATTCGCATCAACGGTGGCTTGATGCCCTATAGCTACAATTTCATTGCTAATCGCCGGTGCAATGTTCTCCCCAATATGAGCGCCGCCATTGAACTCCACATTTGAAGTTTGTGTTGACACGGCCTGCGACAGAGCTGGTTTAAGATTTGGCGGAATAACGCTGCTATTGGCAACGTCTGCACTTAAATTGGTAGCAAGCGCGGTCAGGAGCACCGATCCAATAATGGCAGATCCAAGCGTGGAGCCCAATTGGCGCATGGTGTTACTGACGCCTGAGGCCTCACCCGCCTGTTCAACACCGACTGCAGAAAGCGTCAAATTATTCACTTGCGACATCACCGCCCCAAGTCCGGCACCGAACAGCATAAACCCAGGCGAAAGCTGCAAAATAGTTGAGTCGACCGATATCTCGGTGCGCAGTACCAAAAACCCGAGTGTGTTTAGCAAAAGCCCAAGCAAGATTAAATATTTCGGGCGAATTTTGTGTGACAGCGCAGCGGATATCGGCGCTACGATTAACACGGTCAAGGACATCGGCAATAGTGAGAGGCCGGTGTGGTAGGCATCGAGGTTACGCACCGATTGCAAAAACACCGGAACGGAAAAAATCAGCCCCGCCATGCCAAGCATCGAAATCATCGCGGTTACAGCGCCACTCGAAAATTGGCGATTGCGAAATAGCCCAAGCGAAACGAGCGGCGTTTCACCGCGGCGCTCCATCCGAGCCTCGTAGGCCACAAACAAAGCCAAAATCACTGCGCCAAGCACCAGTGCAAACGGCACTATAGAGTAGTCGCCCGCATGAAATGACCATGACCCCGCGCTAAAGACTTCTTTAGCCTTCCACCATCCGTAGCGCGAAGCTTCAATAATTCCAAACACCAAACTAAGCAATCCAGCGGCCGATAAGCAAACACCGCCAAAGTCGAGCGAGGGCTTTTCCTCGGTATCGCGCGACTCAGTGATAATAACGGAGCCAATTAACAGCAAAATCGCTACCACAATATTGACTCGAAACGCCCACCGCCAACTGTAGTTCGTGGTGAGGTATCCACCAACAATTGGTCCAATCGAGGCCGATGCGGCGGCGATACCACCCCAAATACCAAAGGCAATGGCACGATCACGCCCACGGTAGTTTGCAACCACAAGAGAGGCCGTTGCCGGCATCATCAGTGCCGCGCCCACACCTTCGATAATGGCCTCCCCCCACACCATCGTCCCGACGTTGTGGCTAATTGAGGTAATGAATGAACCGACCGCAAAAATAATTGCTCCGAGCATAAACATGCGCTTTCGTCCAAATAGGTCACCTAACCGCCCACCGGTGATTGTAAGTGCCGCCAGGGTCAGCGAATAAGCAGTAATGACCCACTGAATGCTTTGAATGTCAGTTTGAAATTCGCGAATGATTGTGGCTAGTGACACATTTAAAATAGTGGTGTCGATAATGATAATGGCCAGTGCCAAACTTAACACCACTAATAATCCCCACTTTCGGACGTTCCTCATTCGTGCTCCTTTTTCGATTTGGCGGATGTAATAATTGATCGAACTGACGCTAAATGCTCCGTGATTTGCTGAAAGTGCCGCTCAAAATCATCCGGTTTAGCTAACAATAGCACTTCAGCATTTTCCTTACGAAAAACGAGGAGCTTATCACCTGCGTCAATGCCAAGGGCCTCTCGCGCTTCGGCTGGAATTACCACCTGCCCTCTCTCACCGACGGTAACGATACCAAACAATTTAGGGGTAGTCATGCCTTAATCATACTATACATACATTTCATACGTCAATAGTCTGATTCTAGTCAGATGCGATATTTATTCGTACCGCAAAGCCTCAACCGGGTTGAGGCGAGCAGCACGGATGGCCGGAATCAGGCCGGAGATCATCCCTAAAACGGTCGTAAATATAATTACTGCTATGATAAGCCACCACGGAAAATCACCAATGTGGTCAATCGGCAAGCTACCGAGACTTGCTCCAAAGTGCGCTACGGCATACCGCGCAACCTGGGCAAGCACCAGACTAATCAACAATCCAAACAATCCTCCCCAAAACCCTAAACTGGCGGCCTCGGCCATAAACAAGCGCCGGATCGTAGCCCGGGTGGCACCGCAGGCCCGCAATACCCCAATTTCGCGAGTGCGCTCGTAGGTGGCCATAATCATAGTGTTAATGATGCCGATGGTGGCAACAAACAGCGAGATGCCGCCAATCACGGCGAGTGCTATACTGACTAATAGCAAGATGTGATTAATTTGATCCAGCATCGCTTGCGCAGTATTTGCACCAAATCCGAGCCCTTTTACTTCAGACGCGATTGCACTAATGTTTGCTGAGTCATCCGCTTTTAAAATAATTGAACTGTAGCCTTGCTGACTAAAACCATCCTCTTTTGTTAATTGTAACGCTCCCGGGCCGCTGCAGGAAGCGGGTTGACTCTGATTTTGGCCAGGCTGACTTTGGTTACAACTGCCCCCTCCTTGCTGCCACGAAACGCGGGTTAGTAGCCGCCTGGCGAATGCGATCGTAATGTAACTTTGCCCGTCATCAAGCGCGCCGCTGTTGTTGATACCAACAATAGTAACTGGAATATCAATTAAAGTATTTTGCTCCGCATCTGACGGACCACGAATAGCATTCAGCAGCGGTTTTGCCGGTAACGCTCCCCAATCAGGTGCGCTTCCGCCTCCTGAGCGATAGCTCAGCAGCACCTGCTGCCCAATCAACAGAGCCGCTTTGCCGCCATAGCCCATGTCCTGCACAAATCGATTACCAACCGTAATTTTATCGAGGTCAACAGCAGTCAAGCTCCGTCCAAAACTGACGGGCAAGTTAAACACATTAGCGTCGGGATCGTAGGCAGTAATACTGGCCCAGGTTTTTTTGTCTTGATTGGCCAAGCGCATCGTACTGACCCCAATATTAGTGATCACCGGTGTAGCCTCTGCAACATGGGGTAGCGTACGCATGCTGGTCAAAACAGCAGTGTCAATTTTTTTACCCTCACCTGTATCCCCGTTTCCGCCAATTAAACTGTTATTATCAGTCGAGTTCGGATCCTTAATCACCGTTACCAAGTCAAACGCGCCGAGATTTTTGAATTGATCGGTCAGCGATTGTTTGATGCTTATAATAAGTGAGGACATTAAAATAAGCGAGAGTGACCCGACCATGATAGCGATGATAGTTAGAACCGTGCGCGATTTGCGCCGAGTTAAGTTCTTAAATGCCAAGCTAATGTAATCAAAAAATTTCATGGTTTATCCTCGGTGCAACTTTCCATCGCGAATGGCGATAACACGGTCGGCTTGTTTGGCTACTTCAGGATCATGAGTAATAACCAGTAAGGTGATCTTCTTTTCTTTGTTCAGCGATTTTAATAAGTGGATAATTTCATCGCTTTTTACGGAATCGAGATTGCCGGTAGGCTCATCGGCGATTATAACTTCAGGGTCATTTACCAAAGCTCTTGCAATTGAGACGCGCTGACGCTGGCCACCAGAGAGCTGCCCGGGCCGATGGTTTATCCGATCCTCTAACCCAACCAAACGCAGGCACTCCGCAGCCTTAGCCCGACGATCTTTCCGTGATTTGTAGGCGAAAATAAGCGGTAACGCGACGTTTTCGAGCGCCGTATAGGTGGGCTGCAGGTTAAAGGTTTGAAACACAAACCCGATCTTTTTATTACGATAAGACGAGAGAACGGTGTCGCTTGTCTTGGCTAAGTTCTGATCGTCAATCAATACTTGACCTGAATCTGGCTCGTCTAAACCGCCAATCACGTTGGCCAAGGTCGATTTACCCGAGCCCGATGGGCCGACTATAGCCACAAACTCACCCGGTTCAATTTTGAGATCAATAGAATCAAGCGCGTGAATGACTTCGTCACCCATTCGATAGGTTTTACTGACCCCCCTTAGTTCAATCACGTACGTGCCTTTAGCATTGCACTACCATTCAACTCTATTACTCAGCAATGCGCAAATAGTTTTCCAAAAGTAGTTTTCCAAAAGGTCAGACCTTTTAGATCATTTACAAAAGTCACTATTTTTACCGCTGGTTGGATCGCCCGGTGGGAGCGATCTTACCCGAGCCGCATCAGTGGCAGATAATAAGTCAAACCAGCACACCGCGTGCTGAGCTAGCTCAGGATCGTGCATGGGATTTGCCGCCCAAGTGGCATCCTTTGATGCATCGTTTTTGGTCCGCAAGTCATATACGCCAAAATCAAAGAATACATCAGTGCCTTTGGTTACTCCTACTGCGGATGCGATCTTCTGGCCCGCTGTCACAGCAATCGGCGGATTGACATTCGTAGTACGAGAATCACCCTCCACTGCAGCCGGAAATTGATCCGCTATCGCCTGAAAAGTTTGGTCAAGCGTGAGTAAGTGGCCGAGACGATACATATATCCACATGGCACAATAAAATCAAAAGTGTACTGCGTCTCCCCACCCACAAGGTAGCGACTACCGCGAACCAGTGTTGCATCAAGCGGGGCAGTTACGACAACTGCGTTCGTCCCCGCACCATCAAAGCGGAATCCGCCGTGCGGTTTGTAATTACCACCGCGCAGTTGGCCCGGGTACAGAATTGAAGTGACGTTGGTCAAATCGGTCGGAGTATTCAGAGTAAATGGACTGGGACACGCTGGAGGAGTGCCAATTGCTTGCCAACCACCCTGTCCTTGCTGCCACATTAGTGTGCTTGTGGTACCACTGGACGATTGTCTGCCTTGGCCGGTTCCATTACCCCCGCCACCGCCTGAACCAGGAGTCGTTGCGGCAGTACTGGTCGTTCCCTGCGTTACGGGTTGGCTAGATTGCGTTGCAGTTCCAGCGTCTCTACCCCGCATCGCAAACGACACCGCACCCCCGATAATAATCAACACCACTACTCCGAGGCCAATCCACAGCGCTTTATTCACCGTCCCCTCCTTGACTCTTAAACATGATAACTACTAGTGTAGCAGACGATCAAATAGAGTGCCAACTCATTACTAAAAGGTCAGACCTTTAAAACTTAATTAAGCGGCGTTGACAATGTGTAACCTTTCTGCTACACTACTAGTAGAAAAGTCTCCGGCCGAAGCTAACGGGAGCCATTACATGGCAATCAATACTTCAATCTGGCGGGGGATTTTTTTATTCGACTGGGAAAACGGACATCAGATACTTGTGCTTTGATTTGATATCCTCCTTAATTTGCACATAAAATAGCTCTCCTTCATTGGTTATCCCGATAAATCGATATAGTACTTCGTCTTTTTGATGAGGACTTTTTATTTTTACTGGCTGGTTACGAGATCGTTCAATTAATTCAAGAGCGCAGGGAAAATATCGAAGGCGGCTAACCCGCTGCTTGAATGATTTCTCAAAGAGATGGTTCCAAAAGAAATCGAAAAATATCTTTTCCTTTTTGAAAAAAGCCGAACGGATATATGGGCGTCTTTTTGTTTTACGTCGAGTACTAGCATAGAGGGTCTTAGCATGTTTCATCATCTCGCTGTAGCTGGTACCAGATAATTTAGATACTTTTGTTTGATATGGAGTCATGCCCCACATGGTAACAGATCAGCTCAACAAATCACAATATCTATTTAGAACAATAATACTAAATGTAATTAGTGCTTAACGCCTCATAAGCGTGAGGCGTTTATCGTCTTCGGTACTAATAATAAAAGCCCGGGTGCAAATTACACACCCGGACGTTTGGTTTGGCAGCGCATCAGAAACTGCTGCCGGACGACGCAGTTTCAAACGGGTATACGTCCGTGACGTAGCCGTGGACCCAATTCACCGTCACGCAATAGCTTCGAACGCACGAATGTGCGCCACTAGGTGCGTAAGCAGCGGCCACATAGAGTCCATAATTGTACCACCTCAGGGTGCCATTAAGACGATGCTGGGCGTCTTCGCCTAGGTCTTGTGGCGACGGCGAGACAACGTCGGTACGCGAATCCATGTATTGCCCGGAGGCGTCGAAGTAGTCGTATTGTACCGAGCAGTACACGTGGAGGACATCGTCTGGGCGGCCCAAGGGTTGAGAGTTGCATGTAAGCGTTATGATGTCGCATGGCATCCAGGTGGGTGGCACGGGAACGTTGTAGCTCGGCCCGCAATACAGATTGATCGCGTCCGCTTTGGCGGCGGAGCTAAGGCTTACGACCGTCGCGACTGCGAACAGGGTGATAAGAGTCCGAAAAGCGCGTTGCATGTTAAGGAGTACCTCCCTAGAATGTTTTTGCCGGAAGCGCTTAGAATCCGACACACGATAATATCATTTACTGATGAATTTTTCAAGAACAAACTAGAGCTTAGCTTCAAGCTCCTTGTAGATTCGTTGACTCAAGTTTCTGTAGGTGGAATACTTATCTCATGGCTTCTGAACCACTACCACAACAATCTAGCACCCCAGTCAGTGCTTCTAAACCGACAACATCATATTGGCCTCTCATAATCGCGGCACTAATTCCATTGCTCCTGTTTATTATTGAATTCAGCAGTGGAGAATGGCTAGTGCTAGGGTTTTTTCGAGTTATACCCGCGCTCTTGGCGTGGTTGGGGGTCTTGATACTTGCTATCAAATATTATAAACAAAACAAAAAATGGTGGGTCCTGATTTTTGCATTAATCTCGATTGGCTATACCTTGGCGAATCTTAAATATATCGCTATCAGAGTAGTTGACACTGTGCAGGGTTGTCGAACATACACCCTGTTCGATGGTCCAGTCAATTCGTCCTTGAAACGTGCTTGTGGAGCACCCCCAACAGAGTGGGGTTATTATGGATCAAATTATATAGAGTATTAATGTATATCAAGAAACGCCTCAGAGCTCTGAGGCGTTTAGAGTTATACTACGTACATTTACTGAGATCGGGTCAGTATGAACGATGGCCATTACACCGTGGGCAGTTGGTGACGTCGCCAATCACGGCTCCACCGTTCAAGCTACCTTGGCACCAAAGTTTCATATGCTGGACCACTATCCAACTGTCATATTCAGATTTAGATAATCTGGATAAACTGGTTGTATTGGCTACGTTCACAAATTTAAAGTAAACTGTGAGAGGTTGGAGCGTGTAATCAAGCGACTTAAAATTACAGTTGTTGTCCCGCCATTTCATGGTTGAAGGTGATTTGATCTGTAGATCAACTTTTATTACACCAAGAAAAGGTAAACTGAGATCAACAGTATGCACGGTATATTTAGCTGTATAATTTGCATCAATTTCGGCACATGATCCAACGGAATGTGGCAACCATGAATCTACTGCATTTTTCACAGCCGTGGTGGCAACATCAGTACAGCTCGTCGCAATGGCCCGTGGCACCAACGACTCATTCAGATTAGTCGATACTGTTCTACTTGTTGCTGCAGCAGTAGCTAATCCATAGGCAATTTGATCAGCTAAAGCGCCAGTAACTTCATCCACAAATGCCTGACCATTATCACTTGCTAGCACTCCCGTGGCTCCTGGGCTCTCTGCCAATATTGCGGTTGGTAAGTACGAAGGAGCGGCAGTAGTAGTTATAGTAGCCGACGCATCAGCTTTCGATTTAGCCCGACCCCACCAGTAGCCTGCGCTACCGCCAATAATCACCCCCACAATCAGGCCAACGATTAATAATTTGTAACGCATCTTGCCTCTTTTGAGTTATCTCTTCCTTCAGCCTACCCCCCCCCGATGCTATATGTCAACAGCCACCCCGGGTGTGCCCGAGGTGGCTGTTGAACTTACTCGTTTTTGAACTCCACAGCCTGATGTTTCGCTTTTACTTCTCGAGCTTGCCGTCTTTTAGTTTAAAGGTTACGGCAGCTTGATCGGCAATAGCTTGGTCGTGGGTAACGGCGATGATGGTAGTGCCTTCCGATTTAGCCAGGTTTTTGAGCAAATCGATAATAATTTTGCCGGTGGCGCTATCGAGGTTGCCGGTTGGCTCATCGGCCAAAATCAGTTTTGGTTTGTTGGCTAGTGCGCGGGCGATAGCTACGCGCTGCTGTTCACCACCAGAGAGACGAGTAGGCCGGCGATTAAACTTCTCAGCCGTTAATCCAACTTGTTTCAGTAACGTTTCAGCTCGCTCCCGGCGCTTCTCCCTGCTTAACCCCGCAAACTCCATCGGTAGCATCACGTTTTCGAGCGCTGTTAAATTGGGTACAAGATTATAACTTTGGAACACAAACCCAATTTTTTCGCGGCGGTATTTGATCAGCTTTCGGTCACCGAGCTTGGTGATATCCTGATCATCAACCGTAATTTCACCTTTACTTGGTTTGTCTAATGCACCGAGTAGCGAAAGTAAGGTGCTTTTGCCACTGCCGCTTTTACCAATAATGCTAGCGAAGGTGCCGCCTGCAACCTGCATACTAATGTCGTTTACGGCATGTACTTTGCCGTCCCCAGACGTAAATGTTTTAGAAATATTTTTGACTTCAAGCATATAACTCCTTTTATACTGACTAAGGTCTAAAGTCTAAGGACTAAGGCTATAGAATTCTGGGCGTTCGTCGTTAGTCTTTAGTCGTTTTGCTTATTCTGACCGCAACACTTCAGCGGGGCGTACTTTAGCAATTGAATACGATGGAATAATGCTACCAATTAAGGCAATTACCACAGCGGCCAGCAATCCGTACAGAATAATCTGATACCCACCGCTCGCATGCAGATCGCGCAAGCTTCCTTGCACTCCCGTGCCAAATCCGGCACCAATGCGCTGTACAAATTGACCGGCTGCGGCACCACCTCTTTGTGCTCCACCACCGCTCGGGTTGGCGTTATTAACCAGCACATTCAACACCGGGTTACTTAAGGCCAGGCCCAAAGCCATCCCGACAACACTCGAGATCAAAGTGAGCACCAGCGATTCAGCCATAAACTGGGTCACAATTACCGCGTTCGAGGCGCCAATCGCTTTGAGCACCCCAATTTCACGGCGGCGTTCCCGTACAATCATCACCATGGTCAGGAAGATGATCACTGAGCCAGCTACCAGCGCCCCCACTAAACTATATAAGGAGATAGTCTTAATGTTTTGCAGCGGGGCGAGCGCCTGATTTGAGCTGTCTTGTGCCGAGACCACATCTGCCTTATTGCCCAGTTTAGATTTAATATCAGAGGCAACACCGGCCACACTATCGATCGAATCGGCTTGTACCGTCATGGCTGTCACTTGCCCGGATTGACCAGAAAGATCTTGAAGCGGTTTTAGTGGCATCACGACGGTGTTATTGGCAAAGCGGTTTCCCGCTGCATCGAAAATGCCCACTACTTTGACATCTTTGCCGTAGGCTTGAAAGGTGGAATCAACGTTTAAGTTATTTTTAGTGGCAAGGTCGGTGCCAACCAAGGCTACAGTATCGCCTGAGCCTTCATCAAATTTTGCTCCGGATTTAATATCAAAACTAGTCACATTCAAGGTGCCAAGAGCACTCAGATCGCTGGTGGCAATTACCGGAATAGGGATAGTAAAGGTGCGGGTTGCGCCACTACGAGTATTTCCACCAAACTGCTGAAACTGACGGTTTCCTTGGCGATTACCAAAATTACCCGGATCAATTGATGATTGCAAATTGGTATCCTGCCCGTTCGTTACCCGATCAGACAAGGTTTTTACTACCTTGGTCACATGTGGCAAGCCAGAGACGGTACTCGCATCAGCGTCGCTCAGCAAATCACCGCCGCCTTCACCACCACGAATGCCAGCAGGGGAAACAGCGATAGTGTTGCCGATCGACGATTTTACACTATCAATTTTACTCTGCACCGCTTTGAGCGACATTAACATAACCAGCGCCATGCTAATGCTCACCGCCAAAATTACTACTACTGCGAGCGTTCTAATACTGTTTCGAAATGCGTTTTTAACTCCGCGCGTAATTGCTCCCATACTAAATGCTTCCTGCTGCACCAGACGCTGTAGTGCTGGTTGAGATGATGATTACCGTAGCTTGGATGTTACCGTTTGCATCTGGCGTGCCCATCACCGAAATAATATCACCGGTTTTTAGATCGGCCAGCTTAGCTACCGCATTATTTTTGTAAAACGAGGTAGTATCGGCTACGGTCACCGTCACATCTTTATCGCTCGTATGCACTACCACAGTTTTATCACTAATGCTGCTGACACTGCCGAGCACCCGAGATCCACGCATTCCATGCATCCCTCTTCCACCTCGGGGGTGCCCACCTGGCCCTTTCATCATGTATCCCGCTCCGTACGGTGCCCCATTAAGCGCGAAACGGCGCTGCCGAGCATGCCCAGCCGCCATTAACACTCCAAAAATCAGCACTAAACCAATAATCAACAGCGCCAATTTTGGCCCGTGCCAATGGTGATAATGATCATGATCGTGCATCTCCATCTTTCGCTCTTCCTTTGATTCAGTTTGTTCGTCTGACATTGCAAACCTCACTTTCTAGTATTGATGCTAGTAATATTCCCTGAGAAAAAGCTTAGGCCTTAGGCAGTGAAACGATGAAGGTACTACCTTTGCTGGGTGTACTCTCGGCGGTGATAGTGCCGCGATGTAGCTCAACAATTCGCTTAGCGATTGATAGGCCCAGGCCATAGCCGTTGACCGCTTCTTTATTACGAGATTGATCTGCGCGGTAAAACCGCTCAAAAATATGGGGCAAATCTGATGCTTTGATGCCAATACCATGATCCGCAACCCTTACTATTATATGGCCGTCTGGTTGACTTACTGCAACCTCTAACTTAGAATTTTTTGGGCTATATTTGATTGCGTTATCAAGCAAAATTACAAATAGTTCAATCAGACTTTGTCTATCACCGAGGATTTTTAGACTGTCATCCGCGCTCCTCCCTCTGTCATTCCCGTTTTCCCGTTTGTCATTCCCGCGGAGGCGGGAATCCAGATACGATAGATCCCCGACTCGCTGCGCTCTCGAGGATGACAGAGAGGGGGAATCTTTGAATTCGATTGAAATCGACTTTGCTTTGGCTAGAGTCTCAACCTTTTCATATGCTTCGGTCATGATGTCAGACAGCGCCAGTAGCTCAAACTCCCCCTGCACCGCCTCGTCGTAGCGGGCCAATTTTAGCAGCGCGTTTGAAAGCGTCTCCAGCTTACTGATCTCCTCTAGGTTGCTTTTGAGCAACCCCTTCGCTTCAGGCAATTTTAGATCTGTATCTCGCAAATTTACCTCAATTTCGCTGCGCATGGCGGTTAGCGGGGTGCGCAACTCG
>CAZLPY010000015.1:0-14018 GCA_964561525.1 uncultured Candidatus Saccharibacteria bacterium
CCTCCAACCGTCTCCTTAAGAGGGAGCTGCTCTGCCAATTGAGCTACGGGTGCGAGTATTTATTTAATATCTTAACATATTTTACTGGATTGAGCAATTATGGTACTCCTGACAGGACTTGAACCTGTGACCTTCAGATCCGGAATCTGACGCTCTATCCAACTGAGCTACGAGGGCGAACAACATTATTCTACCTGATTCGTTAGTTGGCGTCGATTGAACACTTTACACCTATAAGTTGTTAACTATGTTTATATTTTTTACGAGCGAAATAAAAACAGGAGGCAAACGTGGGTCAGTTTACCTCCTGTAAATCATCTATTGTCCGTGACAATTAGGGATACATAGCGATCGCTTCTGCCCGAGCTTGTTGAAGCACCCCAAAGTCATCCGGATGGATGATGCGATTAGAACCGAGGCTTGTACGCGGGAGCCGTCCGTCACTGAGAAACCACAATACATCTGTGTGCAACTGGCATTCGACTTCAAATACGCGAGCGGCCAGGATTTCCGGTGTATCATCTCTCTCAATTGGCACCGGGCGTTGCAGAATGATGCCGCCGTTGTCCATCTCGCCATGTTCAACGAAGTGGCAAACGGCCATCGTTTCTACGAGGGGATGTGTGGCCAGGCGATTGAAGGCGAGAACTGCCGCATGGGCACGAAGGCCATACATTCCCTGACCACCGAAATCAGACATTCCGTGATTGATCGGGCCGTTATGCCCGTTAAATAAACGCGAATAAGTGGTGCCCTGGTAAAAGTAGTCGATGACGTTTGGAGGCGTCTCAACCAGCCAACCACATTGGGTGGCATATTGAACGTGATACTGCTCGCAAAGATCGATTATCGCCTCACCAAAAGCGTACTTCCGCTCTTTGTAATCCTTTGACAGGACTATCTCAACGGGGATACCTGTCTCACGACATCGTGTCACCCCTTCGATCTTGGCGCGGTTCGCGATAACGAGCACGGGATTTATTTTCCCGTGTAGCTTTCCACCTACCTGGCACTGGTCGATGATGTGACGAGCAAGCCTGTCTTTACCTGAGATAAACGCAGCCCAATTGAGCATGGTGATCTCCTTGCATTAGCTAGTTGTTCAAGGACAGGGCAAAATCAACCAAAGTTTAGCATATTTTAGGGTAAGTTTGTAAAAGGTTACAGCCTACATGATGGAAAGTTCTTTTGTGTTAAACAACTGATAGGCACGAGTTTTTTGGGAGTTGGCTTTACTTTTTGTTTGAGTAGGAGTATCACAAAAGTATACCCAGATCATTTGATCCGCATGGAGGAGGTGATTGTAATGCAAGGTAGGGTGCTCGACACGGGCATCCGGGATAATCCGGCTTCCGTCAAGGCGGTAGTCGTTTTGCTCCTCGTGGTTGTACTGGTTTTTGGCTGCTTCATCGCCAAAATTGCCAACGGCATCAAAGGCAAAGTTCAGGCCAGCCACAACCAGCATATCGAGCAGCAGTAGTACTCATTCACTCCTTACTAACCCGCCCCGGCACATTGACCGGGGCGGACCCATGTTCGAATGTCTAACTTAGTTATGAAGTGTTACTTATTTCCTGGCGCGGGAGCGAGTTGTGGCGTCGAGTATTTTTTTACGGAGGCGTAAGGTTTTAGGCGTTACCTCTAGCAACTCATCGTCCTCCAAAAAATCGATTGATTGTTCTAATGAAAAAATCGTCGGCGGGGTCAGAATGGTGGAAAAGTCAGAGGTGGATGCGCGCACATTGGTCAGTTGTTTTTCCTTACACACGTTAATTTCAATATCCTGCTCGCGGGAATGCAGGCCTACAATCATGCCGGTGTACACCTCGGTTTGCGGCGGAATAAAGGTAATGCCGCGCTCTTGCGCATTATCAAGACCGTTCGTCACTGCTTTGCCGCTTTGTGAAGCGAGTAATACGCCATTACGCAGTTTTGGAATGGCGGCACCAAGCGGTTCGTAGCGAAGGAAGAGGGAGTTGAGCACCGCGGTGCCACGTGATATTGTCAGCAACTGATTACGCAGGCCCAACAAGCCCCTTGTAGTGATGTGGAATACCAACCGGGTAGTTGATCCTTGATCATCCTGAACTTGCAAAATGCCTTTGCGTCGGCTAACTTCAGCGGTCACGGCGCCAACATATTCATTTGCCACATCAACCGTTAATTCCTCAATTGGTTCCTGCAGTACGCCGTCAATAGTTTTGGTGATGACGGACGGTTTGCCGACTTGGAGCTCGAAGCCTTCGCGCCGTAATTGCTCGATAAATACCGATAAATGCAGCTCGCCACGCCCGGATACCAAAAATTCACCATCACTTGTCTGATCGAGACGCATCGAGACGTTTGTTTTTAATTCACGCTGGATGCGCTCCAAAAGCTGGCGGCTCGTTACAAATTTGCCCTCACGGCCAGCAAACGGAGAGGTGTTAGCGGCAAAGGCCATCTTGAGCGTCGGCTCCTCGATTTCAATCGTCGGTAGAGCCTCAGGCGCACTTTGGTCAGCGATGGTGTTGCCGATGGTGACCGATTTTATTCCGGTTAGTGCTACAATGTCGCCGGTTTCGGCTCTAGGTGTCTCAATGCGTTTTAGGCCCTGATTAACATACACTTTTTCGATCCTACCGGAGCTTGTTTGGTCGCCTAAAACTGCTATGGCGAGCCCAGGTGTTGCGACTCCGCGGGTAATGCGTCCGATGGCATAGGTGCCTTGATAACTATCGGCGTCGAGCGCAGTGACCAGCATCTGAAACGGGCCAGGCTTTACTTTTGGGGCCGGGATTTCATTCACGATCGCTTCAAATAACACGGATAAGTCTGTCTTTTCATTAATGTCCTGTGGCATCTTCGTCCAAGCTTTCCCTTCTCGGCCCACCGCGTAGAGCACCGGAAAATCAAGGTGCGATTCGTGAGTTGCCAAATCAAGAAACAAATCTGATGTGAGATGCACCACCGTTTCGGTACGAGCATTTGGCTTGTCGATTTTATTGACCACCACAATTACCTTTAGGCCCAAGTCGAGTGCTTTTTTGAGTACAAATTTGGTTTGGGGCATCGGCCCTTCTTGGGCATCGACAATTAACAGAGCACCGTCGGCCATGTTGAGGGTGCGTTCCACTTCACCGCCAAAATCGGCATGTCCTGGCGTATCAATAATATTAATTTTGGTATCTTTGTACTGAATAGCGGTGTTTTTGGCCAAGATGGTAATACCGCGTTCGCGTTCCTGATCGTTCGAGTCCATAATCAAATCTTGTGTCATGATCGATTCGTTGTCGCGGAAGGTGTGCGATTGCTTCAACAAAAAATCCACGAGCGTAGTTTTACCGTGGTCGACATGGGCAATAATCGCTACGTTCCTAATCTCGCTCATTATTTATTCCTAATGTAGTAAATGAAATCGCAACACTGCGTATATTCACAAAAAAATCCCCGATTGGGCCGATTGAATAACTTTGATTATACATTTTTTGTTGCGATGAGTCAATGATACGGCCGACAAACTAGCAACGGCGCAATAATAAAAAAACGTCCCTCCATTTGGAGAGACGAGTGTTGCCTCGGTGACTGTGTGCTACATTGCCAATAAAGGCTGATGCCACAGCCATTCGAGATACTGCTTCATCTCATCAAGACTGGCCACATCACCTTTGGCCTGATAGTGCTTAAAACGCTGGACTTCGGCGCCGACCATATCCCAACCCGATGCCTTTGTATCTGGCACAGTGACGTTTGGGGCAATCGCGACCGGCTTTGGTATGATCGGAACCCAGGGTTGCCTAAGTCGAGTAAACGATCGTACAAGGGTGCAGTAGGCCCGTGGGAGGTGATACGGTGATACAAACAGAGCGAGGCTTGGGATTGTGTAGGTAGCGACCCGATCGACGATCCAATCGGCTTGATCCTTGGTATGTAGCGCAATTTCCTGTGTCTCAACGCCTTTTGTCTTCGTCAGTCCATAGTCGTGGCAAAGATCGCTCATCGTCACTGGGTTTCGCTCGTTTTCGGCTGGGGTGATGCCGGCGATAAGCAGCCGCTGGCTCATGGTACTGTTTGATTCCCATGAGTGTACAACTTTCCTGACGCGCCACGGCTCTCCCTGGCCGGGAAACGCAGCAAGAGCGTTGACGAATGTAGCGAGATGTTGAGGTACGGAAAGTACCATGGTGATAATCGCTTCAAGGT
Organism: uncultured Candidatus Saccharibacteria bacterium; assembly: GCA_964561525.1. GTDB lineage: Bacteria > Patescibacteriota > UBA1384 > CAJBMM01 > CAJBMM01 > CAZLPY01. The sequence continues at coordinate 4,183 of CAZLPY010000015.1, forward strand.
CATAATTGCCCTCAATCACTCGGGGGAGTGTTACGTCTTGCATACCATGCCTCCATTGATAACGTACACGCACTAGGTCGGTTTTTTGACCGGCGTCATCACATTATACAACAATTTCGGTGAATAATCAAGAATTTCACCTGCCCCATCATGCTTTATTAAAGTAATCCAAAGATAGCGTAGACGCTTAAGCTGAGGATAGTTGCAATGAATGCTCCAGCGACTACTTGTGGCAAGGTGTGTTTGTGCCGACGCATCCTGGCCCAGGCGATCAGTGGTGCAGCAATGAGCAGCCATAGCCATGAATGGTGCAGTAATATCGCGGTGGTCATAATTGATCCAACGAAGCTTGCGAGGTGCACGCTGACCTTCCAGAACAAGGTGATGAGGTAAAATGTGATCCCAGTCGCTAAAAGTGATGCAGTCATAGCAAGGATTTCACGTGGTGCATGAAGCAGAAATAGTAGCATCAATAGTAGAAGTGATGAGGCAATCGAGACTAAAAATGGTCCACCGCGCTGCTCCCGCTTTGCAAGGTGGATATCGCTATATCTTCCTTGTTTTACGCCGAGGTAAATAAACAAAAAGGGTATCAATCCCGCAAACATCACCCACAAAAAAGCCCATGATATGCTTTTCGTAGTAGAGTTAGCGTAGTGGGCGATGACCAATAATGGAATGACAATCACAAAAATATACGGACTTGAAAGAGCCGAGATGTAAAATGCGACTCGATCAAGGGCGTTTTGAGTTGAGCTGTCCTTCATCAATCAACAATATCATACATTAAATAAAAAAGACGCCGCTTTGGGAAAAACCCCGAAACAGCGTCGTGGCGGGCTACGCCCGGTGATAGTTGTAATCTCGTGGCCGTAGTTTGTCGGCTAGAGCAATACGCCATGACCACAAAATTCCCCACCAGTATATGGCGTGACAGGCTGCCATGAGAACGTATTCTATTGGACTTTTCGTCGTGTGGCGGCATGCATACAGGTTCAGGGTGAAGGTGGTGAGTGCCCCGACCATCCACACATCCCAGAACATGTATCCGAAAATGACCAGCAGAGAGGCGCCAATCGGCAGATAGATGAGCCGAGGTACGCGTGCAGGACATTCGCGCTCCAGCCAATACAGCACCGCGCCGATGAACAGCGCAATGAAGCACCATTCCAGGAGCGACAACGCGTTGAGGTACCACACTTTTTGGCTATGTGTCGGTTTTTGATTCTTACTGGTTATGATCATACCGCCGAACGTGCGCTCGTGCGGAGGCTTGGGAACAGCCGTTGTCGTTGCTGAAGGGGAGCCAGTGGCAAACTCTTCAACGGACCCCACGATCAAGTTGACCAGTTTTTGCCGTGCCTCAGGGCTGCGCAAGCGCCATGAATCGTTGGCAGTTTGAGGAGTGGCGAGCTCTACCAGCATGCGCTCCGGAATTGGATTGTACTTGTCCTTCAGCACATACAGATTCTGACGCGTTTGCAGTACTGGGCGCACCTGGCCATTTTGGGTACGTTCAAGGTGAGCCTCAATCATGTGCGATGCGATGATGGAGGCAAGTTTCGGTGGATTGTAAGCGTCGTAGACGCACACGTGACCCCCTTTGCCTCCGGGAACTGCGTCGATGTGCAAGGCAATGTAACAGGTGTGTTCAGGATCAAGGTACTGTTCCCATACCTGCTCCGCCAACGCTGTACGCTCGTTTAAACCCTTAGTGCGAGCTACAACTTTATCACCGGTTGCGGTAAAGGTAGCATCAGCTGGCTTAGTCAAAGCCTCTTGAGGTCTGGTTGGCTCTTGGGTCATCCGCGGACTCCAGGCAGTCAACCACACTGTGGCCCCTTTGGCACGCAGGCTTTCAGCAATCTGCCAAGTAATACGATAGGTATAGCCTGCCTCGTGGAACTCTACTCGTTTATTGCCAAACCGCTCGTGCCAGATGCTTCCTGAGTCAGTGCCGCCGTGTCCCGGATCAAGCACAATCTTCATGCCTGAAAGTGAACCAGAGGCGGTAGGCTGAAGCGGCATCTGAGGCGCCTTGGCAGCAGCAGCAGCCTGGATTACAACAAAAACAACGGCGACGATGAATTTCATCACATCCCCCTTGGTCATGGATTGGTAGACGATGTTAAGAAAAGCTCTTGCGAAAACTCCGCAAGTGCTTAATCTATACCACAATTGACTTATTTAGTCAATCTTTTTGCCATAGTGAAAGGGGCTGGCGACCATGGCCAGACCCTCGAAAATACCCGCGATTCATTCAGTACAAGGTTAGGAGCGAATTGCAAAAATCCTTCGACATCACATTGACTCAGTTTAGCTCATGGTGGTATCTGCCTAACACGTCGGAATGATTGCGACGTTTTGGCAAGGGGATAAAATAGGCGTATGCTTTGCTGGGCGGAGAACCAAGTGTTTAGCATGGGTATGTATTGAGGTAGTGAAAACATATATTTATTGAAAGGAGCACCATGAGCGATCATGTAAGACATGAGGAATTTAAGGTCAACGGTGAGGATATTGTGCGAAAGGTCAAGGAGCTGATCGCCGAGGGCAATGTACGTCGCATCATTATCAAAAACGATCAAGGAAATGTTTTGGCGGAGTTTCCGCTGACCGTTGGGGTTGTGGGTGTGTTGTTGGTGCCGGTACTAGCTGCAATAGGGGCAATAGCAGCCTTGGTGGCTAATTGCACCATCGTTGTCGAACGTAAGTAAGCAACAATCAAGTGAATGCCAGTCCGCAGTTGGACGTTAGGCAGCGCTCTTAATTTGCTTGTACAACGTAATTGAACGTATCACGAAAATCGGTGGTGAAAGAGATTTTAGTGCTTGATCCAAGCGTGATACCGTATTGCTCACCGCATAGGTAGGTGGCGTACATTGGGTTAACTTTGTTGTTCACCGTAATTTCGGCGTCTCGTAGTTTTTGATCGCGCATCACCTGACAGATCTTATTCACCGTTTCAAATTCACGCGTGCCTTGCACCACATCCTTATAATAAAGATTCCAGTTTGCGACGGCTGAAACAATCACCAAAATTGCAGCCACTGCCATAGTTTCTTTTCGTTCAAGCAACACGCGGAAAAAGAACAAACACAGCACCGGAAACAACACAAACAACTGTTCACTTAAATGCAAGTACAAAATACCGGGATAAAATGAATAGGTGAAGAAGGCGAAACCAAGTACTAAGGCGAGATATGCTGGGAACAGCACCTCAATCTTTTTTCTCGTGGTGACTATTTGGCTGGCCAAGGCCACCATCGCGGTAGTCAGAATAATCAGCGAAAATGGCCAATGCAGTTGCAGGATGGAGCGGAACATTAAATCAAAGTAATCAAGGCCGTTTTGCGCATGATCCAGTAGTGAAATATGTGCTGGCGATTGTAATAATTTGTGCATGGCACGCAGCAATTCAAAATTGTGTGCTAGTTCATGGTAGATAGTGGGAAGCCATGGGATAAGGAAAGCTACCAAGCTCGAGATCCACAACTTTGCTCCCTTAACAAATCGATACAACAGGGGAATCATACACAGCAGTATCGGAATAAATTGTAATCCGCCCACGTGCAATTGGGTAATGCTACCAATAGCAAAAAAGAACAGAATCAAAAAGCGCGGCTTGCCTTTAATAATCTTGGACAACGCAAACAAGGATAGAGCAGTGAAAAATGGGATGCTGTTAGGGTTCCAGATCCAGCGGCTATAAATGATGGCATAATACGATACGATGTACAATGCGGTGACCAGCAGCGCCTCCCGCTTACCGTAGATCTCTCGAATGCTCTCCGCCAGCAGGGGGATTGATATGAGACTTAAGATGATAGTGAAAACGGCCAAGCCAAGCGGATTACCGTGACTGATGACAGCCGGGATTAAATACAAATAATAATAGTAGGCGCCGTGATACAGACCGGTGTCGCCTGAGGCGGGCGGACCTTTGGAAACCAGATGATGGTTATGCCAAATGCTCCAAATGATGCTGGTGTGAGTTGCCTCATCGATATCAAAATGCAGATGGGTTCGCAGCAAATAAAAGTGCAACACCGTCGATAACACAAACAACGCTCCAAGGGCAACATAATAACTCTTCACGGTTAGTGTAGGTATGGTGAAGAGTTTGGGTTTCGGGTGAGATGATGTTCGGCGGGGCATTTAAGCACCACAATAGCATATTTAGGTGTATTTGACTAGTAATACGCGCTTGTCTCTTGGCCAAACACCTGGTACTGTTTTTTATGTATAGTGACCGGGCTTTCAATAAGCCCTTCTTATGTATTACCCTATTGTATTATGAAAACCCTTATTATCATTCCAACCTATAACGAAAAAGAGAACATCGGACCTTTATTACAGGCGATTCGATCGCTTGGGCGACGCGATATCGAAGTGCTGGTAGTGGATGATTCTTCGCCAGATGGAACAGGGGACGAAGTACGCGCTCAGGCTATCGCGAGTGCTGTGCCGATTCACTTACTGACCCGTCTACAAAAACAGGGCCTGGGGAAGGCCTACGCTGCAGGATTCGAATGGGCGCTTGCACGTAATTACACTCATATAGTTTCAATGGATGCCGATTTTTCGCACCGGCCAGAGGATTTGCCCGGCTTGTTGGACGCTGATTCGCACGCTGATATTGTGATCGGCTCCCGCTACATCCCGGGCGGACATATCGTGGGCTGGGGCCTAAAGCGCCACATCAATAGTCGCCTAGCCAATGTGATTACGCGCCTGGCACTCGGTTTAAAACCAAAAGACGTGACGGCCGGATTCAAGCGCTACAGCCGTCGCTTTTTAGCATCGCTTAACTTTGCCCACGTCATCTCTTCAGGCTACGCGTTTCAAGTTGAAATGATTTTTCAGGCGGTCGGTCACGGTTTTTCGGTCATTGAGGTGCCAATCACTTTTGAGGATCGGAAAGTCGGAGCAAGTAAGATTTCGGGTGAATTGCGCCGCTCAGTCAAGATTGTGTGGAAATTGGCACTTCGCCGAGATGGTTTTCGGCAATTTATTAAGTTTTGTGCTGTGGGTAGCTTAAATGCGGTCATTGACTGGGGCTTGTTTGCCGTTTTTAAGGTTGGGCTAAGATCGTTCGGTCAAAACGGTCGGCAGCTAGCCAAAGCAAGCTCATTTGTAGTAGCGGCAACCTCGAGCTATGTCTTAAATAGACGGTGGACTTTCCGCTCGCGAAATCCCAAAATTGCTCACGAGGCCAGTCGTTTTGTGCTGGTCTCTATCATTGGGTTACTGGCCAACAACGCCATTTTTTATGCTGCTACTGCGCCTGGGTGGCTCCATTTGAACGATCTCTTTGGATTGATTATCGCGTCAGCGGTGGTGATGCTGTGGAACTTTTACGCTAACCGGCACTGGACGTTTAAATAGGGCCTGCATAAGCAGCGAAAATTATTTTGGCAGCGTTGCGTAGTATTTTTTTCTAATCCTACTCGATTGAACAAAAAAGGCCGGTATGTCACAGTTCAAAGAACAAGTCTTGGATATTGTGCGGTCAATCCCTCGAGGATCGGTACTGTCATATGCAGCAGTGGCCGAGCGAGCTGGAAGCCCGGGCGCCGGAAGAGCAGTGGGCACGATAGTGGCAGCAAATCATGACCAATCGGTTCCGTGTCATCGCGTCATCAAATCGGACGGCAGTTTAGGCGGCTACAACGGTGGTGAGATCAAAAAAGCGGAGCTGCTGCACCAGGAAGGCGCATTGCCAACTCCGATCAAGCCCTATTACGCTCACACACTGTGTTTTGTAATCAAAGGTGACGAGGTGTTGCTTGGAATGAAGAAAAAGGGTTTCGGGCGGGACAAGTGGAACGGATTTGGCGGCAAACAGCGTAAGCTTGAGACTGTTGTGGACGCAGCAAAACGCGAATTACGCGAGGAATCTGGGCTGGTAATGACGTCGCATACCAACGTCGGTACTATCCGGTTCCATTTTGTGGCCTGTGATTATCGTGATTCGGACGTCACCATTTTTGTGACCGATCAATTCGAAGGCAATCCTGTGGAATCAGTTGAGATGCGGCCGAAGTGGTGGCCGATTGATGCGCTTCCCTATGATCAGATGTGGGAAAGCGATATGGTATGGCTGCCGCAGGTGCTTGCGGGGCAAAAAGTAAGTGGATACTGCGTATTCGCCGGTGATACAATGGTACAATCCAACATAGTTTTTGTGTAATGTAATAGCACCCAGGTTATCCACAGGTTCACGTCGTTGACAAAAAACTGAGCCGTGACACACTATATTTAGTATATGCAAACCATATTTAACGGTAAGGAGGGGGATGTGGTTCGTTCATCGAAGCGAGGTTTCTTGGTGTTACTGGCGGTGTCAGTAGCATTTTTTAGTTATTCGAATCGCAGTATACAAGAACTGCTCAAAACATCTACTGCGGTCGAGCACGCCAGGGCCGGAGCCATCACCAGTCCGGCATGGGTACTAAGCAGTGTGACACCAAGCGCGACCGGCGTGACGTACACACATACTTTTGCCACCGCTACAGCTATTCCTGCGACCATTGGTGGTACCATTGGCTATGTACATATTGAGTTTCGCCAACCGCAAAATGCTAGTTTACCCGATTTTCACCTCGCTACTATTTCCAGTGGTTCACTGCCGGCTCAAACGCCAAACACCTTCTTTTCCGGCAACTCGCTGGTAATGGAACTAAAAACCGGATCGAGTGCTGTAGCGGCTGGTAATATAAGCATAGTGATCAGTGGTGTAGGTAACCCTAGTACGGCTGGTATTATTCCAACTAATACGTCAACCGCAAATGGCGGAACTGCGCTCGATGGAACGCAGTACAGTTCGAATCCACTCGGTGTACTAAAGGTTGGTACTGATTCAATCGTGGGGACGGTTAAGGATATTGCAACTGGTGTTGGGATAGCTGGCGTTGATATTCAAGTGTTGGTTGGCCCAAGCTCACCTTCGCAAGGATTTTGGCAAGCAACGACCGATACAAATGGAGCATACTCGATTGCTGGAGTACCGGCGGGCGCATGGGTAGTAGGACAAAGTCCAAACGTCAATCCAAGCAGCTCAAATGCAGCAACAGTTAGTCAATACGTTCATGCCGATCAGCAGAACGTCACTGTCCCTGGGAGCGGAGCGGTTACGGTAAACTTCAGTTTAACCAAAGCGACCAAATTTATTTCCGGACAGGTGTTTTATGATGGAACATCAACTCCGATTGTGGGAGCTATGGTAAACGCTGGATTTATGGGTGCCGGTGGATTTTCGAATAGCCAAACTGATGCGCAGGGTAAGTTTAATTTACGTGTCGGCAATAGTGGTAACTTCTTTTTACAAATTCAGCCGATGCAGTTTTTCGGCGGGCAGCAAAACAATAATAACGTCGCGACCGACTTTGCTTCATTCTCGGCTCAAGGCACCTTAATTCAGCCTCAGGGGACAGCGGAGACGTTTGATTTCGGCAGTGTTTTTGTACAAAAAGCAGATTCGACCGTGACAGTGAGCGTCAAAAAGCCAGATGGGTCAAAGGCGGCTAATCAGCCACTTGGCTTGATGAACTTTACCAGCCACAGTTTTAGCGGCAGCCAAACTGATGCAAATGGCACCGCCACATTTAAAGTAGTACACGGTGGGTCGTACGAGTTTAATATGTTCGATCAGACCGGTGCATATTCGCTCCCACATACTCGCATATCACCGAAAGTCGGGGCAAATGCAGTCACCATTACACTACTCGCAAACGATCAAACCATTAAGGTCACTGCAGTTAGGGTTGATAGTGGGGCCAATGTAGCGGTAGCCAATGCGCAAGCGATGATCTTTCCAAAAGACCCGGGTCCGCCGTTTCCACCTGCCACTACTGGCTCAGACGGCGTCGCTACCGTGAAGGTGCCGAAAGGATTTGTTGGACGAGCCATGGTTATGCCAAGCGGAAATTTTGCCGGTGGCCCACAAGGTGGTGATCAAAAAGGTGGTGGCGGCGGGAAATTAGGGCTACTACAGGAGCAAATTGATCGGTTTTTTGGGGTAGCTCACGCATCTGATGTTCAAGTATTCGACGCGCCAGCTGGAGGATCGTCTGATGCGAGTCAGCTGTTCCCAGTTGATGGCGCAAAAAAAGTGTCAGCTGGGGATAGCATCACCCTGCATTTCGACAAAGCCTCAAAGCCAGTTTCAGTCACTACAAAAGATAAAAATGGCGTTGTCGTAACCAAAGGCGCATTCATTGACGCTGCACCAAGCGGAGGCAGCACCTTTGCGCACTTCAACGGACCGATTGCAGGTGGTACTGGCACCGTCTACACCGTCAAAGGTAAAGTTAATTTGAACGTATTTTATCCACCCGATCAAACCCTGACCGCACAGCCAGCGAGCGTGACAGTTGGTGATAATGGCGCTTCGGCAACGGTTACAGTGGTTTCGGATACAGTAACCGTGACAGGTACCATTCAAGACGGTTCAAACAATAACGCCACAGTGAAGGACACCAACGGTAAAATTGGGGTGACGGTGGGAGCATTTAGCGCAAGTGGCATCTATAAAATGGGTCAAGTCAACGGTGCTGCCGGTACGTATACCTTGCAACTCCCACCTGGAATCGCATTCCGTCTTGGAGTTGCTACCAAAGATTCGATTATGGGGCGCCCAAGTGCCGGCGGATATGTGCCAAATGTTTCATCTGACGAGATTACTGGAACTGATAATCAAGCCTTGACCAAAAACCTCACCCTGACCAAAATTGACGCCAAAATTGCTGGCAAGGTGACCGATAGTAACGGTAACCCGATTGAAGGAGCAGTTGTGAGCGCAAGTGACGCTCTGGCAAATGTAGTTGCGCCCGGGGTAGGTGGTTTGGTAAGTCCGGGCGGGCCAGCAGAAGGAGGACCTGAATTTGGATTCTCCGATGTCACCGCTTCCGATGGGAGCTATAGCATCAACGTTGCTTCGGGAAAAAACTATGGTGTTACAGTGAATGCTAAGGATCTTGGATATTTCAGCAATGGCGTCGCTCAGGCTAAACCCGATTCTGGCAAAACTACTACTATCAATTTAACCGTAGTGCAACCGGATTCAACGCTTGAGGTCAAAGCGAGCGATAGCGGAGGAAGTGCGCTCTCGGACGCAAAAGTAGAGTTGGTAAGTAAAGATGGCAACATCACCTTTGAAGCTACCACCGATAGTAATGGCGTCGCAGATTTAAATATCCCCGGGGGGACTGACTTTACCTTCAAAGTGGGCAAAGATATCCCAGAGAATCACGAAGCGGATACTTCGAAAACGTTTACAATCAATGTACCGTCAGGGCAAAAAGTGACGACCGATGCGTCGATTAGTGCTGATTCCGATGCGCTGGCTCAACCAGTAACACAGCAGGTATCAAGCACTTCTGCGGCCGTAATTACCGCGGCTAAATCTGATGGATCAACCCAGGTGGCGGTGAACATTCCGGCCGGTGCACTTTCCACGTCCAGCGGTGATTCAGGTTCATCATCTGGCGACCCGGTCTTTACCGTCACTCCGCTGAAAGGTGAGACAAAGCTTGATAAAACGCATACGCCCATTTTAGGGGCAGATTTGAGTGCTACGGATTCAAGTGGCAACGCCATCTCGAGTCTCTCAGGTACGGTGACAGGTGAATTTGACATTCCAGCTTCTGGTGTTCCCGCTGGTGCAACCGCGTCGAGTTTGTCAGTAAGCTATTACGACGAATCAGCTGGTAAGTGGACAGCCGCTAACTCAAGCGCAGCCGAAAAACAATCCGATGGCAGTTACAAAGTGATTTTTACCACTACTCACTTAACTGATTTTGCCGTAACAACGACCACAGATACTACGCCTCCTG
>CAZLPY010000015.1:14028-16690 GCA_964561525.1 uncultured Candidatus Saccharibacteria bacterium
TCCTGCGGCTCCGACCAGTATCGTAGCAACAGCAAAAGCCAACAAAACCATTAATGTAAGCTGGACCAATCCGAGCGACAGTGACTTTGCCTCTATCACCATTTATCGCTCAACTTCTGCCGGCGAATTAGGGAGTGCGGTCTACACTGGGGTGAGTGGCACCAGCAAGAATGATACCGGTTTGACTTCTGGAACTACCTACTACTACACGGTTCGGGCGGTGGACAGTTCGGGGAATGAATCGACCAACACAGCCCAAGTTTCAGCTAAGGCTCGTAAAGGATCATTACCGAGCACAGGTCCACTACAGCAGCTACCGTTGCCGTACATCACAGCTCAGAATTTGTTCAGCAGTATCGCGGGAAGGTTCTAACGTCTTGAACAGAATGCCTCGATTTACCAAACTGGTTGCTGTGCTGCTCGTAGTAGTAGCCGGGGCGGGTTTTGTGGTACTGTGGCGGCGGCATCAGAATATGAGTAATCGGCAAAATGCAATTCCTTATCGGCCGGCCGCAACCACTAAGGTATTCGATGGTAGTACACCTGACGCTGCAAAAGCGACACCGGTCGGTGATTACGTGTTGCACATCGACGAGATAGGCGTAAATGTGCCAATTGTATTGAACGTTGATGGGCTCGACGATGCTGCCTACTATAAAGCGCTAGAAAGCGGTGTTGCTCATTACAAAGGCACTCCAAAACCCGGCGAGCCAGGACGTAGTGTCATTTTTGGGCATTCCTCTTACTACGCTGACAAGCCGGGCAGCTACAAAGAAATATTTAAGCAGCTTGGTAGTCTCAAGGCTGGCGATTCCTTCACTATTGTACATGCCAGCGCTACATTCAGCTATCAAGTGATAGAGAGTAAAGAAATTAGTGCGGCTGATACCTCGGTGCTCGATGACTCAAAAGACGAACAGGTGGCGTTGCTGACATGCTGGCCCCCTGGGACCACCACCAGACGTTGGCTCATTGAGGCGAAGCGTACTGATGTTGCCGGCACGGTCGTAAAAACGAGCTAAAATACTGCTTTGATTTTTTTTACCCACTTTGACATTTGCGCCAAAAATGGGTATGCTCGATGGTGATGGAATGAACAGCACTACACCATATTCCATCTCATAATATAAGGACTGATGATGAAAGGATGTTTAGATGACAGCAAATGCAGTAGCTGCCCTAACTGGGGTAGGCGGATTAATCGTGGGGTTTGTGGTATATCGACTTTACGCAACGAAACAATTGCAAAATTTGGCCTCGAAATCGAAAAATTTATCCGATGAGCTTGAAACAAAGCATCGTGAACTAATTCTTCAAGCCAAGGATGAAGCGCTCAAAATTAAGGAAGACGCTAAGCACGAGGAGGAGCGTCGCCTTAGTGAAGTGAAACAGTTGGAAACGAGCATCCGTCGCCGCGAGGAATCGCTCGAGGATCGTTCGGCCGAGCTTGAAAAACAGCGCAAAACTATCCAAGACGAGGCTAAAGAGGTTGATGAACTCAAAAAGACCTTACGAGATATTCGCTCCAAGCAGGAAGAAAGCCTAGAGCGTATCTCAAAGTTGTCAAAAGATGAAGCAAAAAAAGTACTGCTTGATTTAGTGGAGAAGGAAAATAAAGATGAGCTTGTCCAGCGGATCAAAACAGTGGAACAAGCGGCGCGTGAGGAGGCGGAGGATCGGGCACGCAAAATTATTGCAACTACCATCTCCCGCATTTCATCTGACACTACCGCTGAGCAAGTGGTCAGTTCGGTCACTATCCCCTCTGAAGAGATGAAGGGGCGCATTATTGGCAAAGAAGGACGGAACATTCAAGTGTTTGAAAAGGAAACCGGTGTAGATGTGATAATTGACGATACGCCAGACAGCGTCATTTTATCATCGTTTGATCCGGTGCGTCGACAAATCGCCAAAGTGGCGCTGGAAAAATTGATTCAAGACGGTCGAATTCACCCCACTCGCATTGAGGAGATGGTGCAAAAAGCGACCGAAGAAGTGAACAAAGAGGTGCAAAAAGCGGGCGAAGAGGCCGCCTACGAAGCCGGAGTGCCTGGACTGCCAACTGAACTGCTAAAGATTTTTGGTCGGCTTAAATTCCGCACTTCCTACGGACAAAACATGTTGCGTCACGCCATTGAAGTGTCACATATCGCCGGCATTTTAGCCTCTGAGCTCGGTGGCAATGTGGATATTTCGAAAAAAGCAGCGCTACTGCACGATATTGGTAAAACGGTGAGCCATGAAGTATCGGGCAGTCATGCACTGATCTCCGGTGATATTATGCGAAAGTACGGGTTGCCCGAAGAGGTGGTGCATGCAGCTGAGGCTCACCATGAGGACGTTGAAATTAAAACCGCCGAAGCCTTTATTGTGCAGGCTGCTGATTCCATCTCCGGCGCCCGCCCAGGCGCTCGGCGCGAAAGTTTGGAGCAGTACATCAAGCGCTTGACAGAGCTTGAAACGATCTCCAATTCGTTTGAAGGAGTGGATAAGGCTTATGCGATTCAAGCCGGACGCGAGGTCCGTATTATGGTAAATCCGGGCGAAATTGACGATTTAGCGGCACACAAATTGGCCAAGGATATTGCCGCAAAAGTGTCGGGTACCATGCAGTTTCCTGGACAAATTAAGGTGCACGTTATTCGTGAAACTCGCTCAGTCG
>CAZLPY010000016.1:0-15718 GCA_964561525.1 uncultured Candidatus Saccharibacteria bacterium
AACGTTGGCGCAGCCCAGTATGTGAGGCGGTAGGTTGTAGGTAGTAGATGGTAGAAAAATGAGACCTACGTCCTACAGCCTGCGACCTACTACCTATGAAGGAGCTTAGATTTGTCAAAGAAACTCGTTATTGTCGAATCCCCAGCCAAGGCTAAAACGATTAGCCGTTTTTTAGGTTCTGACTATGTGGTCAAGTCCTCGTTTGGTCATGTGCGAGATTTGCCCAAGAATGATTTGGGGATTGATGTTGCACACGAATTCAAGCCCACCTACGTCATTCCGCCCAAAGCAGAGGCGGTGATAAAAGAGCTACAAAAGGCTACTGCCACGGCCAGCGGGCTGTTTTTAGCCACTGACCCTGACCGTGAAGGGGAAGCGATTGCATGGCACTTGAAGCAGGTGTTGCATCCGCGGCTTACCGTAAGCCGCATCAGTTTTCATGAAATTACCCGGGAGGCGATTGAGGCAGCGATCAAACATGGTCGGGAAATTGATCACAACTTAGTGGAAGCCCAGGTTGCAAGGCGAGAGCTTGATCGTTTGGTTGGCTATTCACTCTCACCACTGCTGTGGAAAAAAGTGGCACGCGGGCTCTCGGCCGGCCGGGTACAATCGGTGGCGGTGCGATTGGTAGTTGAGCGTGAGCGCGAGATTGATAAATTTAAAACGGTCGAGTACTGGTCGCTGATCGCGATGCTTTCTAAGCGTGGTGATGCAACACGGTTTCCAGCCAATTTGATCGCTATTGATGGAAAAACGCTCGGTCGGCTGGCGCTTCAAGCTGACGTAGCGCAAAAGCTGGAAAAAGATCTCAAAAAAGCCAGGTATACGGTGCAATCTGTTGAAAAAAAGGAAATTAAACGGAGTCCGGCGCCGCCTTTTACCACTTCAACACTGCAGCAGGAGGCAAACCGCAAATTAGGATACGGCGCAAAGCGTACTATGACCGTGGCTCAACATCTCTATGAAGACGGATTTATCACCTACATGCGTACCGACTCGGTCAATTTGTCCACCAGCGCACTGAAGCAAGCGCGGGACGTCATCGCGGCGGAGTTTGGCAAGGAGTATGTGCCAGACCGTCCGCGATTGTATCGCTCCACGGTCAAAAATGCGCAGGAAGCGCACGAGGCAATCCGTCCGGTGCGATTTGCGGCGCGTCCAGATTCATTAGCTGGCGAGCTTGATGCCTCAGCGCGTAAGTTGTATGAGCTGATTTGGAAGCGCGCTATCGCCAGCCAGATGACCGAGGCTCGGTTTGAGCGGACTTCAGTAGATATCAGTGCGGCAAACTGTCTGTTCCGAGCCACTGGGCAAATCCCATTGTTTTTGGGCTATTACAAGGTTTACATTGAAGGCCGTGATGATGCGGAGGAAGAGATTGAAGGCCTGCTGCCGCCGCTGGCAATTGGTGACCATCTTACCTTACACGACCTCAAGGCTGAACAGCATTTTACTGAACCTCCGCCACGCTACACTGAAGCAACACTGGTTAAAACGCTTGAAGAGCTTGGCATCGGCCGTCCTTCAACGTACGCGCCGACCTTAGGGGTAATTGTAGCTCGGGGTTATGTGCGCTTGGAGGAAAAAAAGTTTTGGCCGGAAGATATTGGTGGGTTGGTGACTGATTTGTTGGTTGAGCATTTCCCAACGGTGATTGATTATCAATTTACGGCGGGATTAGAAAAAGAGCTGGACGATATCGCTGATGGCAAGCGTGATCGAGTGGCGGTACTGCATCAATTTTACACTCCGTTTGCCAAGTTGCTGAAAGAGAAGGAACATGAGCTCAGTAAAAAAGAGCTTACAGAGGAAGTGACTGATCAAAAATGTCCAAAGTGTGGCAGACCGCTCGTAATTAAAATGGGACGTTTTGGTAAGTTTTATTCATGTTCAGGCTACCCTGAATGCGATTATCGTGACAAAATTGGGAAAGCTGGAAAGCCAGCTCCAGAACCGGTTGAAACAGGGGAAAAGTGCCCGCTGTGCGGCAATGCGCTGGTTAAGCGCACCGGCAAATTCGGCCAGTTTATTGGCTGCAGCACCTTTCCGAAGTGTCGGTTCATTGAGCAATCCCTTCCAGAGGGAAAAGAGCAGATTCCGTGCCCGAAATGCCACAATCCGCTGGTGCCAAAGCGTACCAAGCGTGGTAAAATTTTTTGGGGCTGTTCAACCTATCCCAAATGCGATTTTGCCACTTGGAACGACCCAGCAAAGGTCCCGCCGACTATGGAAGAGTATGAAGCGAATAAGGCTAAAAGAGCCACTAGAGAACATGGAACAAAGAACAAGAAAACAAAATGACTAATTACTAATGTCTAATTTCTAGATAAATCTAAAATGCCTCAATTAGTCATTTAAGCATTCAGGCATTGATTAGAAATTCGGCATTCGTCATTTGAGATTTTTCAAGAGGCATAGTGAGGTATGAAGAGAATTCTCCCTAAATCAATCGACTTACTGATTGAGAAATTATCTGAGCTACCGGGCATTGGGCCAAAATCGGCCTCTCGCTTGGCATTTGTGTTGTTGCAGCGTCCTGATTCATTTATTATATCGCTTAGTAACGCCATTTCGTCCCTAAAGCAGCATTTGCATCCCTGCCCGCGTTGTTTTTTGATCACCGATGAGCAAACCCAGTGTGTGATCTGCCAGGACAACACCCGTGATCAAAAAATTGTCTGTGTTGTTGAGGGGTCGCTGGATGCGGTGGCAGTTGAAACTTCTGGCAGTTTTCACGGATTGTACCACGTGCTCGGCGGTGTGATTTCGCCACTTGAGGGGATTGGGCCGGATGCCTTGCGAGTACGGGAGTTGATCAAGCGGGTGGAGTTGGAGCAGCCAGCTGAGTTAATTATCGCTACCAATCCATCACTTGAAGGTGAGGCAACATCACTTTATATTAGTGATAAGCTAAAAAACCATCCAGTGAAGCTAACGCGGATAGCGCGTGGATTGCCGAGCGGTGGTAGTCTGGAATATGCTGATGAAGTAACGCTGACGCGGGCTCTTGAGGGCCGGCAAGCACTGTAGGAAAAAGGAGAGCAATGGCAAGTATTGATGGAATTTGTGAGGAATGCGGTAACACCGGATTAGTGGGCGAACTATGCAGTTTTTGCGGACACCGCATTGAGCCTTTGGATAAAGATTTGGATCGGTTTGAAGACGAGGTACCGATTGTCCCAAAAGCGGCTAAAACAACCCGCAGCTCGTTTGATAGTGATATGGACGAACTAGAGTTAGACGATGATTTAAACGATCTGGACGACGATCTTGATGAAATGAACGAAGCTGATGAAACCAGTGATGGACCAAGCATCGAGACCATGGCTGATGAGGAAAACGAGCGAGAGGATAAAGAAGCCTGGTTCGATCCAGATAATTTTAACGTAGATGAGGAAGAAGAACACTAGATCGTGGTACTAATCAAGTAACAACGAACGGGTGGTGCATGGAGCGCCACCCGTGGTAGGGTTTTTCTAAAAACAGTCAATTGGCCGGGTAGATCGAAACCACCGACACGAATCCATTCCAGTAGGCGAATTGACCTCTCGTGTTATCCCTTTGGTCAAAGGACAGGTCAATAGGGGGATAGCCATGGCGCACGCTATCCAGGCTGCGGTGGGCCATGCGGCCTCGGATTACTTGGATTAACGTGACTTCGCCATCGATCTCTAGCGACCGAGCAGGGCTGCGCAGATAGGTGAGCGCTTTAGTTATCTGTCGAGGCATTGTAGTAATTTCGGCCTCGACGACGACTGGCTGATTATCACTGGTCCAGCACGACACTGCATAGCGGTCATGATGGAATCGTTGCGGGATAAAATGCAGATTAGGATTACCCGGCCACGATATGACTGCCGCACGCAGGTCGTCACCAGGCTTAGTGATCCATGAACCGGCGCCGTTATAAAACACAAAGCATGAAACAAACAACGGGAAGGGAACTAACAAGGACGCGGTCACCAGTTGCCATGGTTTTATCAGCGCTTCTCTTTGCCCGAGTACTTCACCAAGCCACAGCAGAAAAAGCATGCTTAACAGCGCTGCCCAAGGGATGATACTGCTCAGGTAATTCACCCCAGCGAACCAGGCCAGTATAATGGTGCAAACTGAGGGGATGATTGAAAGCACATCTCCGATGTGTGCCCTAGCCTCACAGGTCGCGGTTTCGCGGTTGAGCTGCATCTCGTTTGTCTCCGGTAAATTGGAAAGTAGTGCTAGAGCTAAAAACTAGCTCTTGTATGCAATGTATACACGAAGCTCTCGCTTTGTCAAAAATTGGATGGTAAAGCAAAAAAAAGTGGCGGGGCGCTGCTTGTTGCGAGCGTCCCGCCAGATTGCTTACAATGAATGTGGGCGTTACCGGCCCGGTGATGCCAGCCGCAGTTCCAGGAAACACCACATGTTTTTCATGCTGTCCTGGTATCCGTCGTCCCACTCGTAGCTGTCCGAGATGTCCGAGCGGTCGATTTTGAAATCGACAAAGCGGAACTCCACTATTTCGCCTTGTCCCGCCTGCACCAGAACGTCATAGTAGGAAGTGTGCGGTGACTCGGTAAACGTCAGCCTGTGGCTTGCATCGTTGATGTCCTGCAGTACCACCTCGCGCCAGACGTATCCCTCACTGGCGTAGCCAGCAGTTGTTCGTACTTTCCAGCGCGGAGATTGCTTGGCGAGCTGCTGCGCATCTTCCCTGACCTGCATCTGCATACGGAAATTGTGGTCACGGTAGCGCCGCAACTCGCCGGATCGTTCAATTGATCCTTGCATGGCGAACGAAAGCAGGACCACGAGAAGTGCCACGAAGGCCAGCGGCAAAAGAGAACTTCTAATTTCCACAAATCGCTCCTTTCAATGAGCGAGAGAATTACTCTACTGGTCGGACGAGCTGGTGCTCGTCATGTGTCAGAATGTACGCGGTCGGGCGCAATAGGGATGCATCGTCTCCATCTGCGGGACGGAGCAGCACGTTGTGGGCGTCATCTGGCACCAATATGGATAACGAACCGTTGTGGGCGCATTCGTATATCCTGTTGACGAAGTCGAGGTCAAAGGTTCGCGGCTTATCGCCGTAAATCTTCTGACCACAGGCCGTCTCGATATTTGGGAATTGAGCGGATCCATGGCTTCCTCCATGCACTATTCGGTATATTGTGCGGTTTAGGAAGACAGAATTCTCTTGATCAGTTTTTATCTGATGTTCTTGGAATCTGCGGATCCGCATGATTGATGGTCGAATTGCCTCGGCAAACCTCGATTCGACTGAATTGTCACCAGGCAGCGTTTGTACTACTAACCTCCAAAATCGATTGTAACGAGGAGTATCTATCACGGACTCGATGATCGTTGCATGGCGCTCGATTTCTTTGGCTTTTTTTCCATCACTATCAACCCACCAAAGGCTAATGCTTACTGCTATCGCTACTGGCGCGGCCAAGGCAAGTGCGTGGGTAAGCATAAACAGCGCGAAGGAGGTGATAATAGCGAGGATCGCCCATTTCAGTATTATCACGGTACGCTTGAGGCTTTTTCGGCTTTTAGCCCGCAGTTTTTCGGCAGGGGTTGGTTCCATGGGACCTGTCCTTTCGTAGGTTGTGTGAGAACGACAATATGATTAGGCGATTAAGCCTTAGTACCAAATCGTATGGCCTTATTATATGGAAAAAGTAGTATTTGTCAATTTGTTCGTGGTCCATAATCTTTTGTAATACCTGCGCAGGCAGGTATCCAGTATGCGGGCACTTATTCCGCGACCATGGATCCCCGCCTCCGCGGGGATGACAGTTCTAGGGGGGAATTTTGTAGAAATAAGTTAAACGCTTCAGGACACTGAGGCGTTTAAGCAGAAAAGTGATCGCTAGCTTCTACAGGTAATGGGAGCAATTAGATATTTATAATTACGAGTGTAATATAGTTGATTGATATTATTAGAAACAAAACAGCCAGTGGGTTGGATGAACCCACTGGCTTGATTCAGTGCCAGCGTAATAGAATGCTGGTGTTGTGCGGAAGAGCCATGATGAAAGCCAATATGGCTTGATTGTATGCCCCTTGATTGATCTGGAGGTTGCGCAATTGCAGTGCAGTGGTGATGCGACAGCTGTCGCTAAGTGTAAATTGGTCAAAGGGCTCGTCCGCCCCCGGGGCGTTGATCGATGATCCGCTCGGTACCTCGAGCGTGCGGACGAGCTTTGTTGATGGCCTGTCTCCGCGCGGATAGCCTTCGATTTGGGCAAAGACATCGTAGTCTTGATCGAATCTGATTTCTGCATCGCACAGAGCAAACTGCTTGACGTCGCTTCGAATGATGTATATCGACAGATTGAGTCCCATGCTACTTCGCCTCCATGGATTATTTAAGAACGGTAAAGTATTATGGTACACTATTTATTAAACATTGTCAATGGTTATTGTGAGAATGGTCTCTGGTATGATACAAGTTACATGAAGTACGTAACATAAAACATGAAGCACGGTAAGGAAATGCTGAAACTAAGAAATACACTAACTAAAAAAATTGAAGATTTTCCGAGCTTGGAAGAAATCAAGGCTCGAGCAGAAGGGCGGCGATTTGTCAGCATCTATACCTGTGGGCCGACGGTGTACGATTATGCCTCGATTGGCAATTTTTCCGCGTATCTAATGGCCGATTTGGTCAAGCGCTATCTTACATATCTCAGCTACCCAGTCAAACACGTCATAAACATTACTGATGTAGGGCACTTAGTAGCCGATGCCGATGTGGCGGGTGAAGATAAATTAGAGGCTGCGGCTAAAAAAGAGGGGACTGACCCGACCAAAATTGCCGCAAAATATACTGAGCAGTTTTTAGCTGATGCAAAAGCGCTCGATATTACAGCTGATCAGTGGCCAAAAGCGACCGATCACATAGCTGAGATGATTTCTATTATCGAGACGCTGGTCAAAAATGGCTGTGCATACGTGGCCGAGTCTGGCGTTTATTTTGATGTGACGAAAGATGCGGATTATGGAAAACTCTCGGGCAATAACCTCGATCAATTAAAAGCAGGGGCTCGGGTTGAGGTACATCCGGACAAGCATCACCCCGCCGATTTTGCGTTGTGGAAATTAAACCAACCACATCACCTGCAGCAGTGGGACAGTCCGTGGGGTCACGGCTACCCAGGCTGGCACATCGAGTGCTCGGCCATGAGCATGAAATACCTCGGAGAGCAGATCGATATCCATACGGGAGGCGAGGATAACATTTTTCCCCATCACGAATCCGAAATTGCCCAAAGTGAATGTGCTACGGGCCAAAAACCTTTTGTAAAATTCTGGCTGCATCGGCAATTTATGACGGTGAATGGCCAAAAGATGAGCAAGAGCCTCGGCAATACCTACCGCTTGCAGGATTTGCTGGACAAAGGGTTTGAACCGGAGGATTTTCGGATGTTGGTGCTTTCGGCGCATTATCGCACCGGACTTAATTTTACTTGGGGAGCGTTAAAAGCGGCGCGAGAGCGAAGACTGCGATGGAAGAGCGTCATGAATCACGAAACATGGAACATGAAACACGATAAATCGGAACGCCCTCGCGAAACTAAGATTCTGGGTGCGATAATGGAAACACTTGATAATGACCTAAACACACCTGAGGCGTTTGCAATCATTGATGCTGAAGTGACAAAAATCAATCGTGGCGAGGTAGTAAGCAGCACAGAATTGTGGCAAACTGTTGACAAGCTGTTTGCATTAGGATTATCTAAAGCTGATGAGGTACCGCATGAGGTCGCTCAGTTAATCCAGCAATTGGACAGTGCGCGCAGCCACCAGGATTATGCACAGGCCGATAGTATCCGCAGCGAGATAGAATCGCGCGGGTATTCGGTACAAACTACTGCAGTTGGATCGATCGCTCAAAAGAAATAACGAAAAACAACAAAAGGAGTTATATGTTTGAAGAAGGCCTCGGCAAAAAGTTATTTGCCGAATATGTAGGGGCATTTATCGTGACGGCGAGCGTGATCTTTCCGGCTATCGCTCTTCGCGATGCTGGTCTCGGCGCGTTTTTGTTTATCATGTTTACCGCCGGAATGGGGATTGCCATTGCCACGTGGCTGTTTCGTGATGTGAGTGGTGCTCAAGTTAATCCAGCGGTGACGTTTGCGATGATGTTGACTCGCAAAACATCGGTAGCGATGGGCATTTTGTACTGGATTGTGCAGATGGCCGGTGGGCTTGGCGCAGCGATGTTTGCCCAGGCCGGATTTAAATTGGATAGTGGATCAGCTGCTGATTTGGCCAATTTTGGTACGGCGCTTCCGACGCAGGGCTACCATGATTATCAAATTGTGATGATGGAAGCAATTGGGGTGTTTTTGTTGGTTTCGGTGGTGTTGGCTGTATCCAAAATGCAGGATAAAGTGCTGGCTGGCCTCGCCATTGGGTTTGCGCTGCTGGTTGGTGTAGTAATGACCGCACCGGTCAGTGGAGGTGCGCTTAACCCTGCGCGGGAGTTTGGACCAATGTTTGCGGCCGGGGTATTTAAGCCCGAATATGTGTGGTATTACCTTGTTGGCCCAGCCTTGGGTGCTTTGGTTGCAGTGGTTGTAAATATGCTAACGACTGATGGATTTAATTTTGCGATGCCGCAGGTGAAGCGGGTGACGACACGATCGAGGAAATAGGTAGTAGGTTATAGGTCGTCCGTCCCTCGCCCTTTCGACAAGCTCAGGGCTACAGAGGACAGGTAGGTAGCTTGCCGGCCGTAGCCTTGGCGAAGGCTGGTAGGTGGTAGTACGTAGGACGTAGGAAATGGAAAGAGGCTTTTTGATGGTTACGACCACGAAGCCTCTTTTTGATAGTGCCAGATACGACATTTAGGCATTTTATGGTATAGTAAGTGCCATGCAGTATGATCGAACTATTAACGGCCGTCCGCTCGTCGGTCTGTCCCCGATGGCGGGCTACACCGACTCGGCTTTTCGGGCTATTTGTCGTGAATTGGGGGCTGATTTTGTAGTGACAGAGCTTGTCTCGGCTGATGGCATCATTCAAAGTTGGCGCGCAGGTCAGGCCTTAAGTAAAAGCTTTGAATTAATGTACTTTGATCAATCCGAGCGGCCGGTTTTTGTGCAACTTTTCGGCGGTGATCCAAAAAAGCTCGAGGAGGCAGCACGCATTGTAGCCGGTGAGATGAAGCCCGATGGGTTAGACATCAACATGGGCTGCCCCGCGCATAAAGTAGTGTGCAATGGCTACGGTTGCGCTTTACTTAAAAATCCGAGCCTGGCTGCCAAAGTGGTGAAAGCAGCCAAAAAGGGCAGTAACTTGTCAGTCTCTGTAAAAACACGCATCGGCTGGTCGGATGATTCACTGATTGATCAGTTCGCGCTTGCGATCGCTGAGGCAGGAGCTGACATGTTGGCGCTGCATGGCCGCACCTACGAGCAAGGATTTATCGGTGAGGCTAATTGGGAGCCCATTTATCGCATCAAGCACGCTATTTCGATTCCAGTATTTGGCAATGGGGATATTCGGAGCGGCGCAGACGCGGTAAACAAAGTAAAACAGTTGGATGGAATCCTAATTGGCCGCGCCGCAGTTGGCAATCCCTGGATTTTCGCTGAAGCAAGGCAAGCATTATCTATGATGGAAAAAGAAGGAGTCGGGAGCCTCACGCTCACCAATTTTGCAGTATCATGGGACATCAAAATGGATTTACTGCGTCGGCATGCCCAAATCAAGTTTCAGCAAAAAGGTGTGCGCGGAATCGTTGAAATGCGTAAATTTATCCCAGCCTACATCCGCGGCTTGCCATACGCCGGTGAACTCCGTGCAGCCATTAATCAAATAAATACACTCGAAGACGTTGAGGTGTTGATTGGCAAATTGCAGCATTTAACCGCCACTCCGCTTGCGCAAACGAAGGCACCTGTGGCAGTATAGTGGTGATCGGACAAGTGCCGATAGATCTCGAACAATTAGGGGGAGATGATCATGGCTCGGAAACCGCCACGTCTACCAAAGATTAGAGTGACGCATCGTTGCTGCCGGTATCGCACTGAAAGTGGCAAGGTAGTACAGCTCAATGAATACCTGATCGATGGCCACGGTGCACGCATCGCTAATCCGCGCACATCAAAAACAATACCAGTCAACCCGCTATTGGATTATCAATGCGATTTTAGCCACGGTTGCGCCATTCGATTTGCTGCCTACCGGTCGAGGCAAGTCGTAGCACCGAAGGCTTGTGAATTGAGTTATGACGAGATCATCGAGCTCGCAGCCCGTCACCGGCAGATGTTTGAACCACAGGAAATTGCGTGGATGCGTCACAAACTTCATGTGGCATTGGAGCAACTGCGCAAGCATCTCGTCTGTCTCGAAACGGCGCATTCGGGTGTTCCGCCGACCCGCGAAAGACTACAGCTCTATATCGTTTAACCAACGCCCACCGGCTCTTCTCCGGTGGGCGCTACTTGACAGATCGACAGTAACCTGCTAAAGTCGCTTAAGTTTGTGGCAGAGCGTGGTGACCTCAAGCCTGCAACAAGAGGGCGATCTTTTGGCGCAAGCAGTCCCGCGAAGCGGGATAATGAGCCGCAAAGTCGACAGAGATGACAGGCGAAGAGTCACTAGCAGTATATTTTATCGCAAACAAATGATTAACAACGTGCTTTTTTTAATCAGGTGAGGCCACGAGGCAGTAGTCTGGCTGGAATTTAGGAACCAACTGGTTTCATCGCATAAAGATGTACAAGCAATTCAATGTGCCTTTTAAATATAATGGGTACCTGCTCACTACAATCTGATGAAGCTTTACCTTTATTCTGGCCGGGCTATTGCTTCTTTTTGCGTGGTGACTCCGACGCTCGCACGCTCGAGGCATCCTTTTCAGCGCAAGTAGTCCCACAGAGCTTGAAAAGCGTAGTGGGACAATGAGCATGAAAGGTGCCAGAGCTAGCCGAGCGAGGATCACTAGCATCTGCTCTGCCCAACTTAAGTAACTGGTCGCAAAAGATGCTAGTGATTCCGACACGACGCCTCCGCTAATCCTGCTTTAAGGCAGGCTTAAACGGAAATGGTCGGGCACGGAAGTCACCACGCTTCTTTAATCAAAGTATGATTTCAAGCCAGAAATAACCCTGACCTATTGACATTACTTAGAAAGAGTGGTATAAATTAGGGTTATTTCTGTTTTGCAACAAGCCTCAAAGCTTTCGCTAGGCAGAGGTACATCAATAATTTGGAGAAAGAGTACTTCCTTCTTGAGTTGTTTTGGTATGTCAAAACTCATGGGAGCAGTGAGTGCGTGAGGAAAATGACGAATGACTAATTCCTAATTTCTAATGAATGTTTTAATGTCTAATGTCCAATTGATTATTTAGGCATTGGGTTTCATTAGATATTAGACATTAGAAATTTGACATTTGCGCCCTACGCGCCCTCTCTGCTCCTCTGAGCATGACATAGTATCAAAATCGCCATTCGGCGTACTTTTCGAAGGGGGTAGTACGAAAATGAACGTTCGTTCGAGTCTTACGGCGACCATCATGGTCGCATTGTGCCTCGTGGCCTTTACGGCCCAGGCGCAGTTAGGACTGGTGGGAGGCGGGTTTTCCGTTCTTTTGGAGAGTAAGGAGACGAAGCATGATTTGGGCTTTCCAGCCCGGATTAACATCGTCGCCCTTTCAACCGAAACTGGACGGCCGCTTGGTAGTGCCCACGGCGGAGTAGTGCCGATCATCACTCAACATGTCGATTTCGACCTTTTGTTTTCCATTGACAACGTCAATTGGCGAGACAAAGCGGGCGATTTCGGTGACGTCGCGTTGGTTCCGGTCACTGCCTCGGCGGGTTACGTGGCGCGATATCATCGGCTTGAACCAGCGTTGACGGACGACAAGTGGGAGAACGACAAGAAGCAACCCACCTCGTTCCGAGCTCGGTTTAAAGCTGGTGAGCTAATGCCTGGGAGCTATTACCTAAAGTTTCGGCTCAATCTCGGCAAGAGCTCGCGTATCCTATACGTTTTCCCGAAGCGAGGCGGTCAAACTGGCTACGTCACATTCGCCCTTTCAGTGGCAAATATGGTAGAGCCGGAAGACGATTTTGATGCCATGATGCAACTCCAAGGGTTTAACCGCCTGATGGACGAGCAGACGGCTCGAGATGGTCAATCGCGACGCAGCAACGACAGGAAGGACGATCATAATGCCTCGCAACGGCGAGGTGCTTACGATCGAAGGTCTGGAGAAGGCGACCAAGGTGGCCGAGCTGATTCCGACAAAACGGATGCAGACCGGAGCTACGAGCGCCGAGATTCAGATCGTGTTCCGGTGCAGCCGGATCAACCACATCGCTCTGATGGCAACAGTAATATGGAAACCATCACAAGTGGTGCTCCGCCGCAAGGTCGGCACGACCTCGACGGCTTGATCGTTCGAGCCGTTTGGCTCGGCACAGACACCCCAGTCTCCGTTGGAGGTATGGTGGTGGTTCATGCTACTCGGTCCCGTCCTGCCTACGACGCATCGGCCAAGCCGTTCACCAACACCGATCGGCCGAGTCAAGAGCAGGTGGGGCGGATCGTTGAGAACGACGGTTTTGGTGCTCTTAGCACCTTTGCGCCCGATTGCGGCGAAAGCTACTTTAGCTTCAGCCGCGGCGACGAGCTGTACCTCACGGTTTGGGGAGCCTTGAAGAATTCTGACGGCTCCTGGAACCGCTGGGGGATTCCGAACTTGTACCATGTGCATAGCGACGGTACTGTCGAGCAATTGCTGCCCGACGGGTCACGTCGTACCATGCCGCGGGAAAAGCGCGGAATCATCTTAACACTGACCGCACGGAAAGTGAGGGGATAAGTAATGCGAACGTTTATTGCAATGATGGGGCTGGCCTGCTTGGCCAGCCCCGCCTCATTCGCCCAGGCGCGCAAACACTCCCGCTCGGGATATGTCCAGTACGTCAAAACGGGTTTAAACCCGGTCATTCATGGTGGAATCAACAATCCCAACTGGCGGGAGATAGTCGGGGGAGAGGCATATCAGCGGCGACTGGCAAATTTCCTGCATGTGGACGACTCCACGGCAGAAGCGATTGCTAACAAGTTGCGCGCCGGGCAGTACCAGTACGATTACCTCAACGCCGGAGCAATGGTCAATGGCGTCCAGACTGGCAGCGGCACTGATATCGGGTTCGCCCGTATCGAGATGCCGTACGATGAGCGCAGAGTGATGGTGATCTTTGTCGGTAAGCAGGAGTACAAGATCCTGTGCAGTTGCTTCAATGCTCTGCTCATCCCGAAGCTTGAGAAGGGGGTTCCTGGGCAGCC
Source organism: uncultured Candidatus Saccharibacteria bacterium (assembly GCA_964561525.1). GTDB lineage: Bacteria > Patescibacteriota > UBA1384 > CAJBMM01 > CAJBMM01 > CAZLPY01. The sequence goes on from CAZLPY010000016.1 coordinate 13,307, forward strand.
AGGCCCGGCTGGGCCACACGGCGAAGCGGGTCCAGCGGGACCAAAAGGCGATGTTGGACAAGAAGGACCGCAAGGTCAACCAGGTTCAATCGGTCCACGCGGTGAACGAGGTCCAGAGGGACCCCGTGGACGTGTGCGCTTTTTGCCAAGCTCCGCCGTTTACGGCGAGCAGGTGCAGAACATGGGGCATATGATCGAGGCAACCGACGTGTTCGGTGCTTGGTCACTGATGTCTCAAGCGCGAGCATCGGCGCGAGCTGAGGCACACGCTTCAGCTTCGGTCACCGTTATTTTCACGAACAACCCGTTCGTGAAGCCGGGAGGGCCGATTGGCCAACCGCCAATTCGACCAATTCCCGGACCGCCCAATCCGTTCGTCGTAAATCACGACGTCTCGGACACCCACGGCGGCGGCCCGCCCCCTGGACAGCATTAGCTGCCCACTCTTTCTCCGAACAATGAGACGGAGGGATTTATCTCCCTCCGTCTCACCAACTTTCATACCCTATGAACGTTATATTCCAAGACCAAGCTCTAAAGCATTAAGAATTTAGAATTTGGAATTTAGAATCTAGCCTTTAACATTTCAGCGCAGCTTCTAATGCACCTCACTTAAGGTTCAGGATCTGCACCTATTCCGAGATAGACCTGATGATTGCGAATGAAGTGAGTAATCACAAGCAAGGCAAAATAATTGCGAACCTTAGAGAGCAATTATCGACTCACTGCGACTGAAAAAGAGCAGTGACTTGCCGTAAAGCTTGACAACTCGTTAAGAATACACTATACTAGCGAATTCGAACGAGTTGTGAACAAATCATACAAACTGTATGAGCTATTCACACCATCGAAGCAGCAAATAATAAAGGAGATATGATATGCATCGTATTCTCAGTTTTGTAAAAAAAGCAGTTGGAGTACTGGCCATCGGAGCTAGTCTTTATGGTGTAGCCGCCAGCGGAGTCGCTAAAGCCGATGCGCCGGTGTTTAACCGTATGCAAGGCGATCAGGAGTTTACTCGCGCACGCACTCAAAATCAAAACAGCTTCAGTGACCCGGTTTCGGCTACTACGGGTGACCGTGTTACGGTGGCTGTGTACTACCACAACAACAGTGTGGATACCACCGCAACCAATGTGACGATCAAATCAGTACTGCCTTCAGGCACCTCTGCCCAAAAAATTATTACAACCTCACTCTCTGCCGATAACGCTGCCACCATTACCGATACGATGGTAAATGGCCAAATTGTGGGCTCCCCCGATTTAACGCTCAATCTTGACCAGCCGGCAGCGGTATCTTACGTGCCGGGCAGTACCTACTGGTTCCCTGACTTTAAATCAAATCCCAATCAAGCCGGTATTAAAATGCCTGATGGCATTGCTGCTGGTGGACTAAACTTAGGTTCAATTGCAGCCTGCTGGGATCACGCTGGGTTCGTCGAATTCGATGTAGTATTTAACGCCTCGCCAAAACTTGAGACTGATAAGTGGGTCGCCCTGTACGGCGGCGATAATCAGTGGGTAAAGTCAAATACCGCTAATCCGGGCGATCAGTTGCGCTATCAGGTATACTTCAACAATCCAGGTTCAGCCATGGCTAAGAATGTCGTGTTGACTGATACCTTGCCAGCTGGCGTAACGTACGTGCCAGAGTCGCTGGTTAAGCGCACCAAAGACGCCAATAATAACGATATCGACACTCTGATTCCGGATAATCACGTTACAATCGCTGGTCAAACCATTACCATTCCGCTCGGCGACGTTGCGCCCGATCAAAGCAACTCCGGCTTCATTAGTATGCGCGTGAATGTAGATACTAACTTGAGTGTCGGGACCCATGTGCTACAGAATAGCGAAACGCTCAAGGCCGATAACGTAGCTCCGGTGAGCGCGAGTGCTCAAACCACGGTGACAGTTAATCAAACTATGGCCTCAGACGTCAAAATCTTAAAAGAAGTGGCCAACCTAAGCCAAGGCTCAGCGGTGTGGGTGAAATCAAACACCGCCAAGCCAGGCGATCATTTGCAGTATCGCTTGACTATCTACAACCAAGGCACCGCTCCGTCAGGGAACGTTAGCGTGAGCGATACGTTGCCAGCGAACGTTACCTATGTTGCCGGTTCAACCAAAATCTATACTACTGATCCTACCAGCGCGGTTGGCCTGCCTGACGGCATTGTAAGCGGCGGTGTGGTGGTTGGCACGGTGCAAAATGGCGTGCCAAGTGGTAATCGCTACGTCGTGTTCGATGCCATGATCGGTCAAAATATTGCTAACAATACCGATTTGATCAATACCGCTGACGTGTTTGAAAACGGCGTGAAAAAAGATACCTCGACTGCGACCACTACGGTGACCACGCAAGCGGGCTTGATCATCACCAAAGAGGTGTTTGATACAAACGCCAACA
>CAZLPY010000017.1:0-15223 GCA_964561525.1 uncultured Candidatus Saccharibacteria bacterium
GCGCCTCTTGCAAGTAGACCGTGTAATCACTTGGCGAGAGATAGTTATCGGCCTCATTCATAATCTCCCAGGCAGCTACATCACTGCCATAATGCCCAACTACTGCACTGACGTAATTTTTCCAATCGTCGTGTGTTTTGCCTGAGCCTGGGTACGTCAATAAAACCAGTTGCTTGAGGCCGGCCGCTTTGGCTTTATTGTTAGCTGCATCGTAAGCGCTAAAATCCATCGGGCTGGCATAGGTAATTTCCTGGCGCACCCACCCAAACCCGGCCCCAGCAATTTTATCAGTGCCAGTTTGCTTGGCCGAATCGCCTTGCAATGATGCGACCGCGCCGACCACCCCAAATTCACTTGCCAATCCCGAGGCATGAATGTGCCGTGACCGATAGGGACTTTCCGGGACAAACTGATCAACGGGAATACTATTGACCGTCAAAATGAACGCGATCAACCCTCCAGTAATGATACCGATAACTGAGCTAGCCACATATCGATGCTGCATTATATTATTTTAACACGGATATTATTTTGTGCATAAAAATGCCCCCTCCCAGCATTTGACGAGAAGGGGATAACAGAAGGCATGTTTGCTTTCGGCATTCTAATATCGCTCTTTGAACAACGATAAGTCGAAACTATAACGCCTGGCCAAGGCACTCGCTTCGTCCGGACGATCAGTGTCAAGATAACGCGTAATCACCCGCTTGGCAATTAGATGTTGTCTTGATGGACAAAACAGATCAATCATGTCTTCAGCCGCTTCGAGATTATCTTCCCCCATGTACACGTTCAGCTTCCTGCGTAACGCCTGATCAGTAATTGACGTTGCCATGTTATACCCCCCCGCCCAGAAAATGCTCAGAGCAAGGCCCTTTAGCCTCAACAGATATTTTAACCGTTTTGTGCCACTTTGTCAACTGTTTAACCAATCTATTGACAAATGCAACTTAGTTGCATTATAGTTTGCATATGGATAACACTCAGTTGATATTTCGACCAATCAGTACTCGCCGAGCTAGTAAAGTGCGGAGCGCTATCATCAATCTATTGACGGATCGACATCCACTTTCTATCCCACAGATCGCGGCTGCCCTAACAGCTGATGATCTTGTGCCAAACAAAACTACCCTTTATCGTGAAATGTCTACGTTAATTGCTGATAATGTCGTGCGTAAAATTGATCTTGGTGACCAAATGTTGCACTACGAATTGGCTAATCTGCCCCATCACCATCACGCCGTATGCTTACGATGTCGCAACGTGACTGATGTGGCGCTAGAACACGAGCTAGATGCTGCCGAACAAGTGCTTAGGAGTAGTGGCTTCCAACTTACCTATCATTCATTAGAGTTCTTTGGGCTCTGTCTTGATTGTCAACCACAATAAGGAGTTTCCATGGTATATGTCATTGCACTCGGAGCAACAACAGCAACCTTCATCGGAGGAGCATTTGCCCTCAAATTTCGGGATAAACTGCATCTTATACTAGGATTTAGTGCCGGCGCAGTGATCGGAGTAGCCTTTTTTGACCTACTGCCTGAGTCGATCAATCTGGCCAGCAAAAGTTATCAAATTGCCACTGTTACCAGCATCACCGCGCTTGGTTTTGCCTTATTTATTCTGCTCGATCGCTTCGTAACCTTACATGTACACACGCATGAACATGACGAGGGACAGGTACATGAACGCGGCAAGCTGGGAGCTGCAAGCTTATCGGTGCATAGTTTTCTGGATGGTGCCGGCATTGGTTTGGCCTTCAAAGTATCGCCCGCAATTGGCTTAATTGTGGCCGCTGCCGTGCTTGCACACGATTTTTCGGATGGCATCAACACGGTTAGCTTAATTTTGAAAAATGACGGTTCGCGTATGCAAGCATTGCGCTGGCTTTCGCTGGACGCTCTCGCACCACTTCTCGGAGTGACTATAGTACAGGCAATCACCCTGCCAGAAGATCGACTCGGATTGGTTCTTGCTTTGTTCTGTGGATTTTTCCTCTACATCGGCGCGAGCGATTTGCTTCCCGAGAGTCACCACAACCACCCCACCTTCTACACCACTTTTTCAACACTGCTCGGTATGCTGGTACTCTATACTATAATCCATCTCGCCGCACTCTAAGAAAGTTGATACTGCCCATTTGATTGCTTGATGAATCCTTCTTGTTCTAGAGTATTCAAATTGTTCTCAATACGATTATCCAAACTCAGCTCTTGCTGTATGTTTATCAAACTCATTTTGGAAGATTGAGATAGGAGACGCAAAATAGCACCACGGAGTTGACGATTTGAGCCTTCAAATTTGGATTGTTTGGTGTAATGCTTACCGCGGCGATTCGGATTTTCGGTTACTTTAGCGAGGTGCGTTCCGTAGTCCATTAAAGCCCAGTACCATATGCGTGGTGACCTTTTGACGGATTCGTCCCGCCAAAAGTCACTAGCATCGCGTGGTGACTTCCGTGCCCGACCATTTGCGGCCAAAGCGCTGAAAGGCGCGGTGCCTGCAGGCGTCGGGTCGGAATCACTAGCATCGCGAGGATTGTTTAGGTCTAGTGCTTTTTCGATCAAAGGTAATAGATCCTTATCAGAAACATTAGTGCGGTCTGCAAAAAAGTGATGAATAAAGACGCGGCGGATGTTGGTTTCGATAAAAACAACCGGTTTATTAAAGGCGAAAGCGGCAATGGAAGCCGATGTGGCTGCACCAATACCGGGCAGCTTAATCAGCTCAGCAGGATCTTGAGGTAGCTTTCCTTCGTATTCACTTGAGACTATTTCAGCGCATTTTTTTAAGTTTAAGGCTCGGCGATTGTAACCTAACCCTTGCCATTGTTTTAGTACACCAGCTACTGAGGCGCGAGCCAAACTCTGCATGGTGGGGAAAAGCCTGTAAAAATTGCTGATACTTCGCTACCACCCGCATACTTTGCGTCTGCTGTAGCATAATTTCGGAGACCAGAATTGAATACGGGCTTAGATTTCGCCGCCACGGCAAATCCCGTCCATGCTCGCTGTAATAATCTAAAACAGTCTTCCTAAACTGAGTAACGTTTGCGGTGCTCATGGCTATTATTGTACCTTGTTCCTGTTTGATACGCCGCGCGTAATGAAAGTATCCACATCCCGTCTTGATCTATACACAGCACAAAAGGAGGAACGATGGCTGGATACTTGCTGGAATACACTATTTCACGTAAACCGCTGCGAGCGCTTTTAATCAGAGGGCCGAGTCTCGGTGTTATCACCCCTACTATTATTCGCGGCAATCAAGTGGTGAAACGGGAATTACGTCCCTTCTCTCGTCAACACATTACACCTGACACATAGACACAGAGTAATTCCTTAAACCTGCTAATTCGATAACATAAGATGTATACAAGGACAGAGATTTGCCTCTCCAGAGTAAAACTAGCCATTAACAAGTATATGCGCCTTATTGTTGTGAGTTCTTGCGAGCGACTAATGAACGTAGTGAGTATTGGCTATTTTTAACCAAAAATACTAGCCAGATTTTGTTTTCTTTATGCTTAACATATTTTTTTAGAACATGAAAGTCACAATCATCCAAAACTTGGGCAAATTCGTCCATGGAATATAATGCGAAGTAGCGCTTGAACAGGCCTCCGTACCGGTTTTCGGTCACAAAACCGTCCTCAATCTCGCCTTTTTCACCAAGTGGCTTCATGCAAATGAATCCTACGCCACCTGGCCTGACTATGCGACGGATAGCTCCTAAAACTGCTTTTATCTTGCGCTTTGGCACATGTAGCAGTGAAGTATCCGCCCAAAAACCATCAAAGCTAGCATCAGCATAGTCTAAATCATAAAAACTTCGTACCTCAAATTGCGCTTTTGGCTCAGTTTTTCTGGCGATTTCAATCATCCCCTTAGAATTATCGATCCCTAGATAGTCATAACCGTGTTCCAAGAAGAAATGGGTGTCCTTAGCGGTGCCGCAGCCAATGTCGATTATCTTTCCGCTAGGCAAATTCTGCGAAAAATTCGGGAAATCTTCGGCAAAAAACAGCTCACTGTGCGAATTGTGCCAATGCTTGGCCATTTCGTCGTAGGAAGACCGTGTGATGTCGTCGTAATGTTGAATATCTGAATCGAGTTTCATAATTTTACTGTGCCAATTGAAAATAACCAATAGTAAAGCTTGAGCCAAAGATCCAGTGAGCCATGATTTTGCCTTGGTAATGGCCAGTGCTTACCTGAGTTATCTCATCTACTAAAAATCGTAGCCAGAACGGGTTTTCTTTAATATTGTAATCAACGTTGAGTGCTTGAGTTTTTGAATCTCTTAAGCCCACACTTTGATACGTTTTGAATGGGTAGATCTGATCATTACCAAAGGTATTGATGCCGGTCGCTTTAGCAGCATCAAACGTTTTGCCTTTCCAATTGCCGCTATAGCCTGCTACGGTTCCTTTATAAAACCCATTCGGTAGAGGATTAGGAAACGTGCCAGAGGCAAATACCGTCTGCTCCGTTGAGCTTTCATTTTGATTGGTCCGAACTAGCAAATAGACCCAAACTACTGCGTAGATAACTGCGAGCACCACTAAAATAACACTAAGCACTCTTTTTGGCATCGTCTTTAGCCTCAAAGGCCAAGCAGGCCGAGTTAATGCAGTAACGCTTGCCCCCTTGATCTTTCGGTCCATCGTCAAACAAATGCCCGAGATGGCTGCCGCAGCGAGCACAAATAACCTCGGTGCGGTGCATGCCGTAAGCATCATCATCCTGCAAAATAACGTTGCCTTTTTCGGCCACATCGGTAAAGCTGGGCCAGCCGGTGCCAGAATCAAACTTGGTATCGGATGGAAACAGCTCATAGCCGCAAGCGGCGCAACTGTACATCCCTTTTTCATGATGATTATAATATTTACCGCTAAACGCCGGCTCCGTGCCTTTTTCCCGCATAATATGATACTGCTCTGGCGTTAACTTTTGCTTAAACTCCGCGTCGTCTTTATTCACTGGCGTGCCTCCGTTTGTAATCGTTGATTTTCATAATAGGCGATGATTTGTTTTCTAAAAATCACCTTCAGTTGAGTGATGTCTGTATCTTTTATCCGATCCAATAGTTGCTCAATGTCAGAGCAATCCAAAAAATGAGCGATTTGGGCCAGGCCATCTTGATAAGGTTCCTCGAGCAAACCCTCTCTCATAAGCTGTCTTATTTGCTCAATACGCTCGCTATGCCCTTTCTCAACCATGTAAATCATCTCAAGGAACATTGGGAATGTTTCTTCATCCTGAATATTATGTACCAACTCATGACTGACCAATGATTGCTCAAGATCTCCCTGATATTCAGATAATGCGTCTCCATTAATTGAGATCCAATGCGCTGCAATGTGTATCAATGCGCCTTGTGCACCATGCCTCTCACGAGGCGTTATCTTCACTGTAAAATGCTTTGAGAGTATCGGAGATTCAATCGTCTGAACAACATATTCGTAACCACGCTGCAAATATTCAAGTACTTTAGCCTGTATTACTTCTACTGCCAGCCCTTCAGCTTGGAGAGATGGGTCTATCTCAATATCGAAACGGGGACTGTCATGAACTCTGGATTCTGTGTCCAAAAATTCCGGCCTTACAAATTCAGTCATAGATGATCTTTCTGGATTAAACGCTTCGTAAATCCGAAGGCTATGAGCTGATCATACGCCTTTTTGACCTCCTCTGGAATCTTGCGTTTCATTTATTTATATAGCTGGCTATGAGTGCCGATATCCACTAGCAATGCGGCATCATCATTAATATGTTTATATATGATTCTAAGATCTCCGCCGATATTGATACTGCGAAATCCGTGATATTTACCTTTCAATGCATGATTGTTCAATAACAAAGCAGACGGATCACGCCTAAATAAACGCAAGCGAATTTTTGTACGTTTCTTTTGAGCCTCATTTAACTTGGCATATGCCTTATCGAACGCTCGATGGGTATCGATATTCATAGTGAGTCAAGATGTGCTTCGAGTTCTGCATCAGAGTGAAACGGCCCTGTGATGTTCTCGCCCGTCTTAATATCCTCTTCCACCTCTTGCAAGATCTGCTCGAGATACGGTGAGGGAGTATAATTTTCGGTTGAAAAGGTGACCGTTTGATTACGTACCATCTGTTTCACTTCAGCAGCTAACAGTGCACTAAGAGTAAGATCGAGCTCTTTGGCCATTTTCATAGCAGCCGCCTTCGTCTCGTTATCAATCTTGAAATGAATCATTGTTTTCATATATCTACTGTATACCTATTGTATATATACGTCAACACCCACCGCTAACGATTATTGTACGATAGCTCGTTATTATTGCGTAGGATCCTGAGTACGGACTACTAAGCCTTTAGTGAATGCATACACATAACCAGTGCCGTCGACTATGAGGGAGCTAAAATCTGAGGCACTATGGCTATCGTTAAACGCTCGCCAATTTGCACCACCATCGCTGGAACAATAGACCCCATCGGCATGATACTGCGTGGCAGTAAACAAATCACCGTTTACGTTGCTACCCATACCTTGAATAAGTGCGTAGCTGGGTAGCCCACTTACTCCACTCCACAGCCCTCCGCTATAACGGGTAACTCCGATAGTGCCAAGATTACGATTGGTCAAAATCTCGTCTGATTTATTGAATTGAATAATGGTCAAGTTACCACTATAAGTTGGGCTACTCAATCCAATCGATGACCATGTTGTCCCGTTATCGATTGATTTGAGCAGCCCGTTCGAAAGTTCTCCGCCTGCGAATAAATCTCCGTTGCTCGCTTTTTGAATTACCCATATCGCGCCGGCTGTTCCCCCAGAGGCCACCCCAATATTTGAGGCAATTTTGGTGTAGGTGTTACCACCATCGGTTGAGCGATATACATCGCCGTTAAAGGCAGTGGAAGCAATAACGGCACCATTTTTATCTACAGTAAAGGCCGAGACTTTTAAGTTGGTAACTATACCACTAGCCTGCTGCCACGCCCCATTCACATAACGATATGCGTAGCCCTTGGAGCTACCCCCACTAAACCCATTTAAGCCGGCTAATAGTTCGCCGTTACTATTAAATCCAAGTACACTGACTGGCTTGAGGGGGCTAGGGAAACCGTTATTTAACGACGTCCAGCTTTGACCATGATCAGTAGACTGGTAAATACCTTGAGTGGATGTTCCAACATAAATTGTGCCGTCGTTCGCTACAACCTCTGTATGAGCTTCAAAATTTTTTGTAGGATCGAATGGTGTAGTTAATACCTGCCAGGTGGGCGTTTTGCCACAACTGAGAGCGTTTGACGAAGTTGTTCCACCCGAAGAGCCGCCGCCGGATGATGTGCCACCAGACCCTGTCCCAGAGGAGCTCCCTGAACCCTGCGTTGTACCACCCCCCGAACTGCCGGTTCCGCCACTCGAAGTACCGCCTGAGGAGCTGCTGCCAGAAGAGCCACTCGAGCTGGTTGATCCATTAATGGTTACTTTGAAACTTACTGATCCTGCAGTACCGATGTTCACGGTTCCGATGTTCCAGTGCAACGTATTCGCACTATCTAATGTACCGCCACTGTTCGCTGAACTCGGTACGTAAGAGGTGCCAGTTGGGATAACATCGGCAATCACAAAATTCGAAGCCTGCGCGCTACCATTATTTTGATAATGAATGGTATACGTAATCACATCACCAGCCGCTACGGTTGTTTTGTCAACTGCTTTGGTGAGAACAATCAAAGCCTTGCTATTTTGAGCTTGCGTTAGACTAATTTGAAATAACACACAAATCGCTAATGCAATTGCACTAAATTTCAAGTGATTATGTAATGACCAATAATGCACTCGAACACTCCTTTTCATTAGTGTAGAACGTTTACGCTCCGCCCGCAAAGTTTTCGGATATCACATCCGATAATTGCTCCAGCACTTTTTGCCAGTGCTTGCGCATGGTTTCACGCTCCGCGGCATCTTTCAGTCTTTCTTGATGAAACCGGATGGCGCATTTGTTAACCTCCGACCCATCTCGAGTTAACCCTGAGACTGTCGCTGAATTTCTTGAGAAATTCGTCGACGCAGTCGAAGGGTCGCCATTCGGCAAAAACAGAATCTGAACCGTTGATGGCTCTTTTCTACCCGGTGGCTGCCAGGTAAATCGTAGGCGCCGCGCTTTATCGATGCTCCGAATCTCACCCTTGACGCCGTCCTCGGTTTCATACTGGTAGCCTCGTTCAAAAGCAATTTCGGTCGGTTTTCCTAACCATACTGCCATACCTTTAGCTGAGGTGATAAAATCCCATGCCTCATCCGGCGTCAAATCAAACGTTTTCTGCACCCCAATTTCAAAACCAGCCCCTTCAGTCTCTCCCATAGTACGTCGGTTATGCGCATATTCGTACCCCACCGTTACCATCTGCGCCCACCAACCACTTTTGATCAATCCTTCGTCGTACAAGAACTTAGCGATATCGCGATGTTGCAAAGTATTTGCCCCACGTGCGTCCAATAGCTCGATCCACTCATCCCAGGTTTTGCCAGTGGCCTTTTTGACCGCCTCACTGGTAATTCTATTTATTTTATCGGTCATGTTGCATCCTGATTTTTGAAGCGTTTATCTAATATTTTAAGCAGCTGTTCGTATTCAGCAGGGTGCATCACTAGCTTTGAATCCTGCCTCTGCACCATCTGGTCAAACTCGAATAATGAAACAAATGTAGCCTCTGATACTTCCTCTTTCTGTAGTGTAATATCACTCATTTTTATAGTGAGTTCCACCAAATATACATCGTCGACTTCGTTATTAATGTAGTCGGCACGCTCGGTTTGCTGATTTACGCGAAATAAATGCGTAAGCTGCTCATGGCGAACGTTGATACCAAGCTCTTCTTTTAATTCACGGAGTGCAGTAGCTTCGCTCGTATCACCCGCAGTAATGTGACCAGCTGCTGAAACGTCCCACATGCCAGGATGATTTAAAACCTGCGGTGAACGGTGCTGTAACAGTAACTCACCGTTCTCATTCATAACCCAAACGTGGACGGCCCCGTGCCAATCGCCATCCTTGTGTACTTCAGCACGCTCTTTGACTAAGCCTAATTTGTTGCCCGATTCATCCAACACATCGATGTATTCCATGTTTTCCTTTGTCTGCTAGTGATCCTTCATTGGAGTCACCATGCGATGCTAGTGACTTAAGAAGCGAATGAATCGCATTCTTAAGGTCACCACGCCTCTTTTGGCGGTGGGGGTGGGATTTGAACCCACGATACCGTTGCCGGTAAACTTGCTTTCCAAGCAAGCGCCATAGGCCGCTAGGCGACCCCACCAAACTTCGCTTGTCGTTTTTACAGCTAGCACCTTCGTTTTTGGCAAAACGTAGGCCGCTAGGCGACCCCACGGTGGAGCGCTCTTATTTTACCACTTTTGAGCTCAAATTACAATTTTGCTGTATGTTGACCTATAAGACCCATTTGACCAATCAGACCGTTTACTCGTATCGCAGCGCCTTTAATGGATTTAAGCCCGCGGCCCGGCGGGCCGGATAAAAGCCAGTGATCGAACCAACGATGGTTGAAAACGCAATGATAGCAAAAATAAACCACGGTGGGCTATAAAAAAGTGTCGCTTGCTCTCCGCCGTAAATCCCAGCCAAAACGTTTAAGGTCGTATTAGCTACAAACGCCATCCCAATGCCAATTACTACTCCACAGAGCCCACCTAAAAATCCGATTATCGTAGCCTCAGCTAAAAACAGCTTCCACACGTCACTTTTATCTGCACCAATTGCCTTCATAATGCCAATTTCGCGGGTGCGTTCAAGCAGTGAAATGGTCATGGTGTTAAACATACCGATACTTGAGATGATCAAGGCAATTACACCCAGTGCACCTAAGCTAATTTGCACGATAGCAAACACCTGATCGAGTTGTTGCAGCGTCTCAAGCGGAGCCGAGGCATCATAGCCCATCGACGAGATGCTATCCTTAACCTCAAGTACTTTACTGCGGTCAGATGCTTGCACCTTAAAATTGGCATATTGCACCCCTTTGACTAACTCCGCCGCATCACTTAATTGAACATACGCATAAGACACATCGTCATCCTTAATCACCCCTGCTATTTTATACGCAGTTTGATCTTTCACTTTTGTGGCCGGAGCAGAGCTCTGATCTGCGGCAGGCACGGCGTACGTCAGATTAAACTGTTTAGCGAGAGCATTCGCGTCATCAGACAGTCCAAATTGCGCCAAAAATCCACTTGACACCACCGCACTGTGAGTGGAATTTTGATCATAGATACCACCAATTTCCGGGCGAATATCGGCTAATTCAAAATAATGCGGCGATACCGCATGAATGACGGTGGAGCCAATACTGGTGGCTTGCCCCTCCGCCTCAACGTCCAACTGTAACGCCACGTCAGCCACGTTCGGCAGTGCTTTAATTTTTTGCACCGCGCTGTCATCTAATTTTATTAATGATTTGTCCGAAACCGGCAATACATCGATGGTCGATATAGCGGACGATGAAGCGATGCGCTGTACCGTCAACAACTGCAGGCCGTAGCCAAACGATACTAAAAATAAAATAGCGGCGGTAGCGATCGAAACCGCTAAAATAGTGAGAAATGTACGCAACGTGTTCGTCCGGAAATTACGCGACGCAAGGCGTATTACGTCAATTAGTCGCATGAGCTACCTCTTCCTCGTCGTGTACTTCAGCTTCAGCGATAGCGGCCTGCTGGAGCAAGTCGTCAGAATTAATATCTTGTGGCCCGGCGATCTCGTCTCCAAGCGGGCGATTAATCACCGTGCGTATAATTTGGCCATCCTTCATATACAGCACGCGGTGCGGATGGGTGATGTAGTCAGGGTTGTGCGTGACTAATAAAATGGTACGCTTCGAGCGCTCATTTAAATCTTTCAGTAGCTGCATCACCTCTCCGGCTGATTTTGAATCAAGATTGCCCGTCGGCTCATCGACGAGCAAAATCCACGGGTTGTTCACCAAAGCGCGAGCAATGGCAACTCGTTGTTGTTGCCCACCCGATAGCTCATTTGGTGTGTAGTTACGAAACCGCTCGAATTCAAATAGTTTGAGCAGATTTTCAGCCCGCCTGGTGCGGCGCGAAAGACGCGCCCCGGCAAACACTTGCGGAAGAGCAATGTTTTCAAGTACTGTAAGCGACTTTAACAAGTTAAACGATTGAAACACCATGCCAATCCGGGACCGGTGCTGCCGTGCCAGCTCTTTTTCGTTAAATTTTGTGATGTCTTTCCCACGAATATTGACCTTGCCAGAAGTTGCAGGCTCTAGCCCTGAGATAATATTGAGCAGCGTTGATTTGCCGCAGCCTGACGGGCCAAACAAAATGACGTATTCTCCGGCGTAAATCTCTAAATTAATACCATGCAGCACTTCATTTGCCAATTTACCGCGAGCAAACGTTTTTTTGACTCCTTTGCATTCGATTACTTTAGATTTAGCCATTATGGTGCCTGCTTAATACGTAGTATAAAAAATCCTAGATGTTCCGCGCTTAACCATATCCACACTTCTCAAAAAAATGACGAATCAGTAATTTCTAATTTCTAAATAATGCATCAATATCTAATACCCAATTGGTCATTCATCGGAGTTATTTAGTCATTAGATATTAGAAATTAGACATTGCACTTGCGGGTAATTGCTTTCGCTTTAAGAATGCGCGGTACCTGCCACATGCTCATCTTCTAATGTCGCATGATTCAACATCATGCGCTGCTCCACTGAGGCGATCAACTTGCGTGTTTGCACTACGGCGTCCGGATTAACCGAGACCGATGTAGCACCCGATTTTACTAAGAGTTCGGTAATTTCCGGATAGACGCTCGGAGCCTGCCCGCAGCATGACACGGTAACGTTATATTGACGTGCCACTTTGCAAATATGCTCGAGTGAAGCCACAACTGCATCGTCTCGCTCGTCAAACTCGGCAGCCAGCGTTTGATTATCGCGATCAAGCCCTAGCGTCAATTGAGTCAGATCGTTGGAACCAATCGAGACGCCGTCAATTCCGGCTTGGCAAAACTCCTCAAGCAAAATCACCGCGGACGGCACCTCCACCATAATCCACAGCTTAAAATCGTGACTTTGTCGAAGCCCGGCTTTTTCCATCATGCCCCGAATGGTAGTAAATTCGCTAACGGTGCGCACAAACGGAATCATTACATGCACATTTTTTAAGTCAAATGATTCGCGCACTTTGCGAATCGCTTGCAGCTCCAACTCAAACACTTCGGGCTCTTTAATATAGCGGAAGGCACCACGATAGCCGATCATTGGATTGTTCTCTTGAAATTCAAACTCGGCCCCACCTTTTAAATTGCGGTATTCGTTGGTTTTAAAATCGGTGAAGCGGTACACCACTGGTCGCGGGGCAAAAGGCTCAGCAATTGCCTGGATGCCGGCCGCCAGTTTATCTACGAATTCGGCGCTGCGGCCACTTTTCATCATCGCCCGCGGATGCTCGCCGATGCCGGCGATCACAAACTCCGCTCGCATTAACCCAACACCATCACTCGGCAAAGCAGCTACTTTGGCCGCTAATTCAGGCTCACCTAAATTGACGTACACTTTGGTGCCGGTCACCGGAATAGCTGCCACCTGCTCGGAGGTGCCAGACAAAGCCGGTCCGGCTGCCGCAGGCCCGCCAACGTCTACTTTGCCTTTATAAACAATGCCAGCGTGACCATCTACGGTGATAATTTGCCCGTTTTTGAGTGTTGCTGTAGCCGTACCGGTGCCTACCACGCAGGGAATGCCAAGTTCACGACTAACAATAGCCGCATGGCAGGTACGTCCGCCGGTGTCGGTCACAATAGCGGCCGCGCGGCGCATCGCTGGTACAAAATCGGGCGTGGTCATTTCGGTCACTAACACATCACCCTGCTCGACTTTATCAATTTCCGAGGGCTTATGAATAATTTTAACCGGCCCAAAGCCTGATCCAATCGAAGCTGGAGCGCCTTTGACTAAAATCAAATCCTCCGACACTGGCTGCGTAGAGCCACCACTTGCTACCGCGCGCTCGGCATGAGCTTGCTGGTCCTTCATGGTGGTGACTGGCCGCGACTGTACCATGTACACGTGACTGCCTTCAATAGCCCATTCCGTGTCCTGCGGCGAGCCATAGTGCGATTCAATTTTTTTGGCGATGGCCGCCAGGGCTAAAATCTCTTCGTCGGATAATTTTTGTACATTTTGCTCATTTCTAGGCACACTGACATGCTTATCCCCATGCGGGGCTTTAACGATTTTCCAGGTTTGAGTGTGCAACTCTTTGTTCGCAATGGTGAGCGCTTCTTTATCCACGACGTATCGATCCGGGGTGACCGAGCCAGAAACTATCGCCTCGCCCAACCCCCAGCCCGCTTCAATCACAATTTTCGTTGTGTCCGAGGTAACTGGATCAACGGTAAACATGATGCCAGATTTGTCGCTCTCCACCATGCGCTGCACCGGCACCGCCAAAGCCACCTTAAAGTGATCGTATTTGTTGATGATGCGATAGTAAATAGCGCGCGCCTCAAACAAGCTAGCGTAAGCCTTTAGCACCGCCCGCACCACCTCATGAGCGCCTGCTACATTCAAAAACGTTGCTTGTTGGCCAGCAAATGAAGCGTCAGGTAAATCCTCGGCGGTAGCGCTGGAGCGCACTGCGACCAGCACGTCATTGCCCATGCTTTCGTAGGCGTCGATAATCTCTTCTTGCAGCGGCTTCGGTAGTGGCGTCTCTAGTATCAAACGCATCACCGTTTTGCTTTTGGCCTGTAGGTTGCGCGAATCCTCAGGATTAATTCCTTTTAATTCGCTTTGAATTTTTTTGCCCAAACCGGTTTTTTTGACGTAGTTAAAATATGCGTCGGCGGTCACAATAAACCCCGGCGGCACTGGCAAGCCTGCCTTAGTCATCTCGCCTAAATTAGCGCCCTTGCCGCCTACTAAAGCGACATCGCCTTTCCCAACTTCAGAGAACCACAAAATTTGCTTCAATTTAGCCCCTTGGCCAGCTTTCGCGGCCATCCCCCGAAGCTTTACGCGTAGGAGGACCTTCCTTAATACATACATCAAGCATACCTGAAAAGCTCAGGCTCTACTACCACTGTAGCAACTGCTTGTACTAGCGTCTAGACAATACCTTGCTTATACTATTGAATAGAGGTAACTTAAAAACGAAAACAATTGGAGAACCATGATGAACGGAGAAGGTCAGCGCCCAGGTGAGGAAGAGATAAACCCAACCATCCCGAACCCACCGGTGGATGAGAACCTGGATGAATCAATTCCCCGCCCTAATGCGGATAAAGGTGCAGAGCTCGTCCGGGAGATGGGTGAAGAGCACATTGAGGCAGAGCATCCTGAAAACGAGCCACTGGAATCTGTAGAGCATCCAGGCGCTCCATCGAACATGTAATCACTGCTATCAAGGTCGCTGAAGCCGCCTCGAACTATCTCTAAGGCGGCTTTTTTGCTATATTCTAAGCTCCCGCAATTTCCTGCACCTGAACAATTTGGAGCGAGCATGGAACAAGCCAAAAAAACCACATTCGAAATTCCAGAGCTAACCAAAGAGCGCATGGAAGAGATCGCGCGGAATTTACGCGATAGCCTTCCAGGCTTGGAGAAACAAATCGAAGCAATCGAAAGAGCTTCACGCGTCAGCCCCTCCACACTACGGAAAATTGTGTTCACGCTCTAACTTCCTAAGGAGGTATATCGTGGCGACAATCTTGTTTGTTGATTCAGCCAGGTGGACGCTCAGTGTACTATTCTCTGATCTCGAGAAACGCGGCCACACTGTAATAGCAGAGCTCTATGCTTCCGCCGGCATGCGTCGGCTTGAGGCCGGCGGCGTTGACCTGTTGGTGGCTGACTTATGCGTCAATCGCTTTTCGATCAATGATTCATTAAACCTGCCGCCGGAGGATAAGACCGACAACAGCTCTGATACCATTTGGGATGCGGGGTTAGAATTGATCCAGTACGCGTTGCAGCTAAACCCAGCGCCGCGGATTGTGGTTTATTGCGCGATGCTCCCTAAGCAAGTTCGTAATCTACTCGAGAGCAGTGCCGCAGACCAAGTAGTGATCCTGCGTAAAGCAGTAACCCATCCGTGCGATGTATTGCACGTTATCAACGAGGCGGCTCGAAGGGCTTGCGCCACCACGACTTGCTGACCAATAGCCGAAGGGCATG
>CAZLPY010000018.1:0-15222 GCA_964561525.1 uncultured Candidatus Saccharibacteria bacterium
ATCCATATTCGTAAAACAATAACGTCGCCTCAAGGATATGCGCCTTGCAGGGCTCGGTCACCGGGCTATGCTCCCCCAACAACTGGGTCACGGTGGTCCTCAGGGTCTCATAGGCCAGCGAGTCGCGACGACTACGGTTAGCTTGAGGCGTAATGACAGAGACTGATAATGTGTCGCCACCAACCTCGACCCAATCCAGCTCTTCCCGGATAGTTAAGCCGCTGATTCGCGCTTCATCAAGCAGCTGGCGCAAACCTCGTAAGGTCTCGTACCATGGGTACATGGCATGCTCCTTCTGTTTGGAATCGAGAGATTAACTCGCTGCCACCGGAGGTTGCGAGTGGCGATGTTCCATGCGGATCATCGCTTTCATTCCTGCGTAGGCCAGCCGATACAATATCACAAACACCGCTCCGATCCACAAACCATCAAGGTAGTTCCTGTGCATCCACCAGCCGAGCAACTGAAATGCCGCCAGGGCACCGTGAAAACTAGCCCGAAACAAGATGGTCCATGTGGGATTATCACTCTCAGAGATGGGAATGACTATTCCATAGAACATTGCGCTGGCGAAACCAAGCAGCAGCATTGTGCCAGCCATTAGGCGCCAATATGGAAGATCGCCAGGGGCATACAGAAATTCTGCTCCTGCCCAAACGATCGTGATAAATGCTGCAAACGTGGTAATGCCAATGGCGAGCAACCTCATCACTAAGCCCTCCGTTGTGATGTCAATGTGCCACGAAATTTTCGTAGGCCTATTATTGTACTACAAAAAGCTTATCAGCGCAATTAAGAACTTTGATTTTGGCTTTTGAGGCGTTCGAGTTGGGCACGATAGCGATCCAGATCACTTTCCCGTTCCGCGATGTCTTTTTCTAACGTTGCCCGATCATGATGATCTGCGACACTGCTTAGTATCTTTTTCAATTGAGCAATATGGGCCTCGGTGTCGGCTATAGTTGTCGGAAGATCTACCGCTACATCTTCATCAGCTGGCATGTCATTATGTTCAACCACCCGTGCTTGATTAAATTCTCGAGCAGCTGCCTGTTCCTCATCTGACCTCATAGACTCATCCATCATTGCCTCCTAGATAAATTCTTGCACTTCTTTAATCGACACTCGTTTTTGCTTCATGGTGTCCCGATCACGAATGGTGACGGTTTTATCATCAAGCGTATCAAAATCGATCGTCACGCACATCGGTGTGCCTATTTCATCCTGGCGGCGGTAGCGTCGGCCAATAGAGCCTGATTCATCGTACTCAGCCATCACGCCTTGCTTTTTAAGATCATGGAACAAATCGAGCGCTACTCGAGTGAGTTCGGGTTTGTTTTTAAGCAACGGCAACACTGCCACTTTAATCGGCGCTAAATCTTTGTGGAGTCGTAGGACAACTCGGGATTCCTCACCTTGGCTTGAATCTTGTGCAGCGGATGATGAATTAGATTGTTCCTTGTTCCTTGTTCCCTGTTCCCCGACTTGCTCCTCATTATAGGCATCAAGCAGCGCCATTAACGCAATGCGGTCAGCGCCACCTGAAGTTTCCACGATATATGGAATGTATTTTTCCTTCGTCTCTTCGTCAAAGTACGACAGATCTTTACCCGAGTATTGCATGTGACGGGATAGATCCCAGTCGCCACGATTATGCACCCCTTCCATCTCCTTCCATCCAAACGGCGTGTTGTACTCGATGTCAGTCGCGGCCCGGGCGTAATGAGCCAGCTTTTCATGATCGGCAAAACGCAAGCTTTTTTTGGGAAAGCCGATGTCCACATACCACTGCAACCTCGTTTTTTTCCACTGCTCATACAACTTGGGGGCGTCAGAGGCTTTGCAAAAGTACTGCATCTCCATTTGTTCAAATTCACGCATGCGAAACGTAAAATTACCCGGAGTGATCTCATTGCGGAAGGCTTTGCCGATTTGAGCTACCCCAAATGGTGGCTTCATCCGCGAAGTTTGCAGAATATTTTTGAAGTTGACGTAGATGCCTTGGGTGGTTTCACCACGTAAGTACACTTGCGATTTTGCATCCTCGGTAGAACCAAGGAACGTTTTCATCAGCAAATTAAAATTTTTAGGCTCGGTAAACTGATCCTTGGTGCCACAAACCGGACATTGGAGTTTTCCGTCTGAGGTCTTACGTCTTACGTCTGATGTCTGCACTTCCAGTTCATCCAGCCGAAACCGATTATGGCAATTTTTACATTCTACTAATGGGTCACTAAAACTCTCAACATGCCCTGAAGCTTCCCAGGTGCGCGGATGCATCAGAATCGCCGCATCGAGCCCCACAATGTCGTCCCGCATCTGTACCATGGCCTTCCACCACGCTGCTTTGACGTTGTTTTTCAGTAGCACACCATACGGGCCATAATCCCATGTTGAAGCGAGCCCTCCATAAATTTCAGAGGACGGAAAAATAAATCCCCGGCGTTTGGCCAGGTTAACAATTTGGTCGAGTGATTTCGCTGACATGAGCTTACTATATCACGAACTTGATCAGGGTTACAGAACTGGTTAAGATGGCTGCATGTCCGAACCCGTATTTACCTCGCACCAACCATCGTTAACCGAATGGTTTGCCGAGCTTGGCGACGCAACCAAAGCGATCGCGTTGCGTGATGAAGATAACACTAAAGCCGAGCGCCTAGAGATTTTGTATCAAATTATTGGCTTACCTTACGAGCGCCCTGTGATACTGGATGCGACCGATCTAACCAATCGTACACCCGTATTTGCAAAAATGCTGCAGGATCGAGGCGATGAGCTATGCGCCATTCGCCTAGTGCCGAAGACTAAGGATTTACCGAAGCTGCGGAACCGCGGGTTAACCTTGCGTGAATGTTACGAGACCTGGTACTTAAAGCAGGATATTGATCCAAGCAGATACTGGGCCCACATCTGTCCTCACCCACCCGGGCACCTATGGTCCTCGATTTTTGTGGCTAATTCGCACGGTATTTTTGGCGAGATTATCGCCGGTCGGCACTCGCAATTAACCCAAGGCGATACCGCGGCACCAGCGCATCAATTTTTTTATGATTTTAAGCAGTGGCAGTGGCTCCATCCAGATAAGCAAGCTGAGCGCGAAGCGAAGCGCATGATTAAACGAATCTTGGTTCGAGATAGCAAAAAACAAACTGCAATCCACAAAAAGCTCAGCAGCAGTTTTGAGCACGACTATCTCAGTGGTTACTTTGAAGCGAACGTATGGCCGGACGATCAGCTGTATTTCATTGACTACAGCCGAATCCTCGGTCAACATCTTTCTCCGCCAAAATTTGACAACGCTCCATCGAAATTGAAAGGTGTGGCGGCATATGCTGCGGATTATGCTGGACCGGTGCAAATTGTTGATGTAAGTAATCTTTCATCAGTGAGCTTCCCGGACGGCTCAGTTTTGGTCACGCGAAACACTGATGTACGATTTTTGCCGTTGATGAAACGCGCCGGCGGAATCATTACCGAGCAAGGAGGCCTTTTAAGTCACGCTGCAATCGTAGCTCGGGAGCTTAAAAAACCGTGCGTGGTTGGAGTAACAGGAGCACTGGCTGTACTGAAAAGCGGTGACCATGTTCACATCGCTCAAAGTGGACAAATTAGCATCAAAGCTTAAGGAGCTCAGTATGCGGCATTATTTGTTACCCCAACCTATTTTGATCTTAAGCACTCTAGACGATTCGCTCTAATTATGGTAAAGTATCGCTATCTTGGGTGTACCCCTTGAGCACCGCCAATATGGAGGTCTTAACATGGAGTGGCGTAAGTTTTGCGATGTGGTTGGATCAAACCTGCCGCTCGCTGGTTGTATTCATCACTATTGCCCCACCAATCATCCCACCGCAGTCGACACATCCCAGTTGCGAAGATGGGTCAGGCGATTGATGTCAATCGCTTCCCACCCCTTCGACACGCTCGATCTTGAAAGCGGTAGTTCTGTCGAAATCTACCGCCTCGAGCACTCGGGCCCAGAGTCTATCCTCCATGTTTTTCATACCTATACCGTATTCTTCCACTACGAGGCGCTCGTCGACGACATCACTCAGTGCTGCATTGAGTCACCCGGCTCCCGCTGGGTGACGCTAAATGACTACGGCGCATCGGACAATGCCAAAGTGCGTTCGATCGCAGACGTCATTGACTTCATACGGCAAGATCATCAGTCACACAAACACAGTGCACTCGTTTTCGACGCAGTCGTGGAGTGTTGTCACGATGAACACTACCAGCACGCGATGAAGCAAACAGAACAGATGGATTCCCTAGACATCCACCCGTTCCCAATTGACTTCACCTAGTGTACCGCTCCAACACCCGCCGCCTGGCTTTATCTTAGCCGGGCGGATATTTTATACATTTAAAGATATACTCGATGCACCGATTCAGGAATGCTGGTCACGATCTCCCGTGGGTTGTCGTCACCACCGCTGGCAATCCAATGTGCTAGCTGATTAACCGTAATTTCTTGATTCTTTTGCTTGCCTATCGCTATCACCTCATCCCCAATCAGCAAACGCGATTTCACCGCCGAAAGATCAATAATAGTCTGGGACATACACACTCGGCCAATCACCGGGCATTGCCAGCCATCCACCAACACGTGTCCTTTGTTGGATAAGCGACGGTCATACCCATGTGCGTAGCCCAAGGGAATGACCCCGATGGTCATATCACGCTGTGCAACGTAGGTTTGTGAGTAGCCTATTCGAGCCCCTTTGCTGACGCGCTTTTTTTGCATTAGCACCGTTTTGAGGGTCAAAGATGGCTGTAGATCGTGTCCCTCAGGACCATAGCCATAAAGTGCAAGCCCTGGGCGTACTGCATCAAAATGATAATCCTGCGATTCAAACAGCACGGCAGACTTTGCCATATGCACTGCTGGCACCACATGGCCGGCCCGCTGCAGGGCAAATAAACAATTTTGCATCGTCGCAAACTGCTCTTTGACAAAAGCCGCGTCCGATTCATCCGCAAAATGACTATAAATGCCCTCGACTCTGAAGTAAGGAAGGTTCATTATCTGCGGGATGTGTGTAGGCACATCATCCGGCAAAATACCGAGGCGATGCATGCCGGTGTCAATTTTGACATGCACTTTAAGCGGGCGCTTTAGTTTAGCTGCCTCCTCATGGAGCATCTTGGCTGAATCTAAATCATATACCGTTACGGTGATTTTTTTATTTATAGCCTCCGCAACTTCGCTTGCGGCAGTATAGGACATGTTGAGAATAGCTTTTTCCGGTGTTTCGGTACGAACACTCAGGGCTTCCTCTATTGAAGTTACTCCGAACATGTCAACGTCGCCCTTGATTGCATTCACAACGGGGCGCAAACCATGGCCGTAGGCATTCGCTTTGACGATCGCAATGATGCCAGTATCTGGCAGCAATACATGCCTAACCTGGGCAGCGTTATGCCGAATGGCGGATAGATCAATATGGGCAGTGACTTGTGGTTCCATAGATTTAAGTCAGTATCTCCGATTTTAATTCTTTTTCTAATATCTGATGGCGCTGCACGCGTACTATCTTTTTTAATTCTTGCCCTACAGCGTGCGGTAAGTATACCGATTGTAGTATAGCGAAGTTTTGGTGATTTACTAGACGAAGCACTTTGATGGCAGAGGTGGAGACGGGAAAGGCGTCTTTGGGTGCACTGTGATGCTTGGCGCACACCACTCCCCCTGCGCTCAGCGAAATACTGTTTTGAGATGACTTTAGGACTTCTAGTCCTACTACACAATGTTCAGCTTCTAATTTATATCCAATAGTACTATAAAGTACTAATTCTAATAATGTGATGGTTTTTGGCACATCATCAGATCTGTTTAGTTCCTCAAGGCCTCGAGCAGCTAGAACAAATAAATCTGCAGCAATTTCACTATGCTGCCCCACCGCTTCAATCAGTTCTAACCAGGTAAATAAGGCTTGCATGGAAGAAAGGTTAGGATACGAATAATAATACTTTATCCGAGCTCCAGTAAGGATGTACAAATTTTTCCCTTGAGCCAGTTCCACCTGAACAATACTTCCCGGCTCCAAGTGACCAGCCAGGCGTGAGCCTTGCTTGCGCACCCCTTTGGCAATAGCAGATATTTTCCCTAGGTCCTTCGTGAATAGGGTTAGGATGCGGTCAGTTTCACCGTAATTGATGCGCTTAAGCACAATGGCTTCTGTGACAGTATTGGGCATAGCTTATACCTTATCGTAAGGGCGAGAAAAGTAAAACGGCCGGGCCAACTGGTGTTGATCCGACCGTTATTTGCATCTGACGCGCGGCAGCGCTTCAGATACGATAAATGAGCGTGATTTTGCTATCGGGGTCGCGCTCAGACGAAACCTCAACAGGGCAAGCACCGTACTGTTTTGAGCCGTTGAAGGGAGGATCTCCTGCGTCGCCGGAGGTGTCCGGACTTGGTTCATTCGCCGCTTGAGCGCGCCTGAGAGCACCCTCGAAAAGTTTGGTTCGGTCTATTCCCGACCCTGCCCAGTTGCTCATGACCTCTGTTCTCCTTCGTGACGGTTCGGATTGGTTCGACGCATCCCAAACATCGAAGCGCCGGTATGGAAGGGAAACGGTACAAAATCTTCCCCTGCATCGGTGCTGATCATTGGGCTGAGGCCACACACACCTCCGCGTTCGGCCATTTCGACATCTCCGGTTGCGTGAGAAGCATCATCAGTATCGCTGATGTGGGGCTCCCCAGAAGCAGGTACTACGCAGGTCATTTCTATCTCCTTGCATAATATGCATTCCATCAAGAACCACTAAGAGTCTTTTTGGAATGCGGATGTGTTGGTAACGTGCAAAAAACGAAGACTCCTCGGTTTGTGAGGAGTCTTGTGCCTGATGTTATTCTCTGATCGTAATAAACTCAAACACAAAACTCCTCAAGGGTAAGGTGAGGCTTAACAGCAAACCAAATGTAGCGGAGCGTAATGCGTGTTTTCATACCTTACGTACTATAGCACAACAGTTATCCACAGATCAATAGCACTTCATTTCTCGCAACTACACAATTTTTTATTTACGTAAGCGGCAAGTTGGCTGGTTTTTGAGCATGCAATTTTAAGGCCGTACTGTAATGAGTTAATTCGTACAACGCCTTCGCTGCGACCCCAGATTGATCCTCCGACGGCGGACGTGCAACCAGAAACTGTAATAACACACCCGGCAGGGCCAACACCTTAGCCCATATTGCATCATCGTGCTGATCCAGGAACAACACAATTTCGTATGAAACACTAAACAGCAGCAACGCTAACGGTACGGAAAGCCAGCCCGAAAGATTGGGCCATAAGTAACCGACGAGCGCTAGTAAAACCGCGACATAAGAAACAACTGCAGCACCACAACGAGCTTGGTAAGGCCAGGCCAAATGCACTGCCCGAATAGTGCGCTTACCATCTTCAAAAGCGTGGATGGCTTGGTGCAGCGCCCCATGATAACCCATATATGCCCAAATACCGCCACGCCGTACCAGCACAATTAAAATCAACAGCACTAACAAGAACGCCAGACCAGTTGATTGACCCATCTCAATCTGCCCATGCGTCACTTGGTACACTGTATTGATCAACAGCACTACCTCACCGTACAGCAAAAATGCTGCCAGTATCCCCAAAGTCGGAAAAAGCGATGAAGGAACAGCATGGAATTGTGTGGTCGGCGCAGGTGCTGCTACGGAATTTTTGGTCATCTGCTTCACCACATTGTCCGCAAAAGCGCGCACGCGACTATTCCACACAATAGTGCGCCACAGTAAGGCCAAACCACGAACACCGAACAGCTGCATTATTTTGTACGATGTTTTTTGAGGTGGCAGGCTCCAGTGATGGGTATAGATCTCGCCATCGGCACCACGTACTGCAAGCACCGCCGCATCTGGTGAATGCAGCAGCACACCATTAGTCAACCCAAGCCCTCCCAGCACATGACGAGGGGTGTATGCAGCATGTTTCATACTATTATTGTAACCGATCGTCACAGGAATGACTAAATTTCAACGCAAAAATAACATCTTCTTTAAGTTTGACAGTGCGGGCAATAATGGGTACCGCGACCGCCAACCGTAGTTCGTTTAAGCGTGGTACCGCAGCGCTTGCAGGGGCTGCCGTGGCGACGATAAACCAGTAAGTGATCCTGCATGGTGCCTTTTTGACCGTTATGATGCACATAGTCTTTGTACGAGGTGCCACCGTAGTGAATCGCTTTTTGCAAAATGGCAATAATTGATTGATGCAAAACAAGCGCTTCTTTTTCAGTTATAGATGACGCCTTCCGCATCGGCAGCAGCCTCGCATCAAACAAGCTTTCATCCGCATAAATGTTACCAATACCGGCGATCACCGTTTGGTCCATCATAACCTGCTTGACGGTTGTTTTTGGGCGCTGGTGCAACTGTTCGTACAGATAATCTGGTGTGAAATCTTGCTTAAGAGGATCAATCCCCAGGGTACTGACGAATGAAAGTTGACTAACTTCAGAGCTTGGCAAAAGATGCACATAACCAAATTGACGCATGTCATTAAAATAAAGTGTACTTATGTTGGTGAAATGAAAAATGATGTGGCTATATTTGCTCGGCTGCGCAGCCATAAACTGCTCGTCTGGATGACCGCCGACGATTCTATCGCCCTGTTTATCGACATAGATAAGCTGGCCAGTCATCTTTAAGTGAATCGCCACGGTCAAATTGGCAGAAAAATCGATCAAGATGAGCTTAGCCATACGGCGTAATTGGAGCACTGATTTGCCCTTCAGCTCATCTGCAGAGCGCCCACGCCACATCGCTTGTTTCCTCACTTCGACAGTGGCAACGGTCTTTCCTTTAAGGACACTCGACAATCCTTGAACTATCGTTTCGACTTCGGGTAATTCAGGCATATAACTCCAAATTAAAAATTAAAAATAAAATATCAAAAAAGATTTTTTAAATGGCGAGTCAAGCGTGTATAGCGATGCAAGACGATAACCTGCACTACGAACCACAATTGTCGGCATTGGATCTTTTATTTTTTATTTTTAATTTTTTATCTTGATCTCTGACCCTCCGACGATCTGATCTATGCTTGATATCGTCGGCTGCAAGGCTGTCCCTTTATCACCTTTTTTAGGACCAATTGCAGCCGAGCCAAATTTGACTACCCCATCGGTAGAGTTTGCATTTGGCGCGATAGTCGCGGTGGTATCAATAGAGATAGCACCACCAGCTGACAGCGCTGAAGACGAATTAGCATGGGATACCAGAAACCATCCACCTAAACCACCAAGTAGCACACTAAGCATAACAAAATGCAGCTTCATAGTTTCATTTCACGACGCGCGGCACCGTTGACGTAAATGTAGCCCACGGACGGTCAGGATGCTGCGCCTCGATATAATCATAGCGATCCGTTGTAGTATTAGAAGTCCCATTAACCAATGGGGTGCCACCACTATACGATGTTTCGGGTGAATCACCAAACTGATTTAAATTATTGGTGGTAATCCAGGTATCAATCAGTGTTTTTTCAGCGTACGGCGTTCCATCGTTCCATGGCCGCATTACGTGTTTTGAAATAATATAGTGAAAACGGTTCACGTAGAGCGTTTTGCCGTCTTGTTGGAGCGGCTCACCTGGCCCGTATTTGGTGGTTTTTGCCTCACCGTATTGGTTCAAGTTACTCTTTTTGATCCAAGCCAAAATGCGCTTTTCTTCGCCGGAAGAAACTACAACCGGTGGGCCAGGAGGATTGTCAAGATATAATCCAGTCACCGTTTCATCGTCGTATGCAGTAGTTTCCAAAAAACTAGCTGAAACATAACGATACAGCAACAGCACTCCGACAAATCCCACAATCGCCACTGACCACAACGAAACTTTTATTTTTGGTGTATACATTGCTCCCCTTATTGTATAATCTTACCACAAACTAGGCATCATCTTGACAAGCACACGGGGAAATTCTACTGTGTAGGTACCTAGAGGGACGAGGCGTTGAGAATGACTAATTTCTAATGATGAATGTCTAAATAAATCCCAATGACATAAATAATAATTGGGCATTTGATATTGGAGCATTGATTAGAAATTTGGTATTACTCATTCGTCATTAGCGACTGAAAGGAGTTTCGTGCCTGATTTAGAATCCGATGATTATTGGCACAAAATGATTAACCAAGGGTTGATCCGCTTTTTCCTATTGAAAGCACTACGAGATGAACCGATGTACGGCTACATTTTGACCAAAAAAATTGAAGAGCTGAGCTGGGGAGCGTGTAAGCCAACCCAAGGCACACTTTATCCTGCTTTAAATCAGCTACAAAAAGACGGCTACTTAACCGTCCACACCACCAAATACAACGGTCGTGAACGCAAAGTGTACCAAATCACACCTAAAGGCAAAACCGCCTTTCGCTTCGCCGCCAAGTCCTACGGCGAAATCATTCCGCTGCTCAACAAAGCAATTGTGCTGTAAAAAATATTGGACTCATTTGACTCATAAGTCCAATTAGACTAATTAATGTCTAACAAAGCTGAGCAGTGCTTCGGCAATGTTTTGCAGTACCGGAATCGATGACGGTACGAAAATAATCAGTAAAATGATGCCGAGTACGCCTGTTTTCCAATGGCGGAGCACCAGCATAATCATAATGATAATAATTGCAACTGAAATCCACGGATGCCAAGGATCCGGGAAAAAGCTTAAGAATTTGTTGTAGAGATCAATCAGCTGCCCCATGTCATTAAAGCCCAACAAATGGTACACCGAAAACATAATTGAGTGTAAAGAACCATACGACTAGGGCAAAAAACACTGCAATTACATATGACGATGCACGAAATTGCTTATTTTGTACTTTTGTCAAAATTAGAACGTGTAAAACAGCGAAGATAATTGCAATTAACCACATATCTCTCCATGGCGCAGTACGAGACCAAGATCCTCTCAAGGCAAATAAGTAGCTGTTTGGGTCGATGTAGTTGTGTGTTTGCACGTATGAGTCATCAATCGACCCGTATATGTTCAATGTTTTGAGTCCAAACTGTGCGATATCCAGTAAAATGATAAAGTGGACCGCAAGCGACCCAACAAATAAGCCTGTCCACAAATTCTTTTTTTGCTTTTCTGTATCATTCATAATGATACTGTATCCCAAATCCAAGTCATTAACAACTTCACAAAATATTTCTCAATGTTCCTAAACTCTCTGGAGGTGCTTTAAGCTCGGGTGGCTCTAGGATTTAGGAGATGGAAAAAACTCAAAACCCTTTACCATAAATATCAGTATAGTAGGCCCAGAAGGCAAATGAAGTGAATATCACAGCTGCTATAAACAAATGAATGAATATATTAGTTATAAGCGGTAGTCTACGACGGAGAATCTTAGACCAAATCCCATAATGCAGTGCAGCAAAGATTGTTCCTGGAATAGCCATGTACAAAACAAATAAAGTAGATAAAATATGCGCCGAGGGACAGGGCGGACTATCACTGTAGGTTAATCCACAGTATACAAAGCTTGCATGAGAGCCAGCATAAGCATAGAGAAGTAGAAACGGCATGATGTAGCGTATTCCAATGAGTAATACTGCGTATAGCAGCGGCCACCACACATTAACTTCTTGGTTTAATTTCAGTTTTTGCATAATTTTGATTATCTAGCATCAATCATAGTTTTACAACAACTTTCTCAGGGTTGTGAGGCTCTCGGGTGGCTCTTTAAGCTCTGTTTTTAGGTCGGGAGTCTCTAAAATCCACGGCAGTTTGCTGAACTGAGGGTGCGACATTAACTTTCTAAATGTCTCTATGCCTAAGAAACCTTGCCCCACAATCTCATGCCGATCAAGGTGCGAATTTATATCACCTTTTGAGTCGTTGATATGTAGTGCTCCTACCCGCTCCCAGCCAAATTCTTTTTCGATCTCATCAGACAATTGTTTGATTCCGCCGTCGGTTCTGATGTCGTAGCCCGAAACAAAAGCGTGGCAGGTGTCGATAGCAATGCCAAGGCGTGGATCATTATCCACCGATCGCAACATCTCACCCAGCTCATGCATCGTATCACCGAGCACAGCACCTTGTCCGGCAGCATTTTCCAAATAAAGTTTGGTTTTGAGGTCCTTCGGCAAGCCCTCAAGAATTTTTTGCAGTGATTTTTGCACCACCGGCAGTACTTCCTCAAAACTGCGCGATCCAGCCGATCCAGAATG
Source organism: uncultured Candidatus Saccharibacteria bacterium (assembly GCA_964561525.1). Lineage (GTDB taxonomy): Bacteria > Patescibacteriota > UBA1384 > CAJBMM01 > CAJBMM01 > CAZLPY01. The sequence goes on from CAZLPY010000018.1 coordinate 12,209, forward strand.
GGTAATTACTCCATCAAACCCGAGTTTCTCGGCGTTTAGTAGCGTTTTAGTCAAAGCGCCAATTGATCCGTAACGCACCGCGTTATTCTCCGAGGCCAAACCAATTAAGTACATGGCATGAATAAACATGGGGCCACTAAATCCTGCTTTTTGCTTTTCGGCCGTGAATTTAGCCACGTCCTCGTCTGAGTATTCTGGTGGCTTCCAAGTTTGAGGACTTCCAGCAAAGGTTTGGATAGCATCGGCACCGGCTATCTGAGCCCGCTCAAAAACCTTCCAAATTCCCCCACCACTTGAAATGTGACATCCGATAATCATATGTTTTGTACCTCGTCGCCGACTGCTATGTGATGATTGTGCACGAATCCGGCGTTTACTTCAAGCACAGCGTCAACCTCAGATTTTGGATTAACTTGCGGCAGTTGATCCTCGGCTAATGTCTGAGGCGGAGCGGCTACGTTTTCGGTTAGATCAATCACCTTATTGTCGCGGATCCAGATAAAATCGAGCGGAAAACGCATTCCTTTCATCCAAAAACTGGCAACTTGCGGCGGGTTGAAACGAAATAGCATGCCTTGATCCGAAGGTAATGAGTCCCGCTCTCCAAGCCCTTTTGACATCTCGGCCGGAGTTTTGGCTTCGAGCACGTGGATGGTGACACCGTTGATTAAGATCGTCGTGGTGCCTTTTTGCTCTACACCTGTTTCAATACGCTGGCCTAACACAAAAAAGGTAACTGCTATCAAGCTAAGCAACAGCACTAAAACATACACTGAATGCGACCGAAGGAAGCGCTTAAGAACGTTCATAACCCTACACCGCAGTCGGAATCATCAACTCGGCTTGCTCAAGATGTTCGAGAGTATTAATGCCATGCATCTCACGCGTATCTTGCACCGTAATTGTCTCGACCTTTTGCCTCTGACTCGCCGCCAGTTCTGCTAAATCGGTTAGATAATATTCACCTACTGGGCTTTTTTTTAGTTTATCCAAATTTGCTCGCAGCCACTGTGCATCATAGGCTACTGCGCCGGCGTTACATTCAGTAATGAGCAATTCCTGAGGTGTGGCTACTTTTTGCTCTACTATTTTAACAATCGCCCCTTTTTGATCACGCTTTACCCTTCCGTATCCATAGAGTGATGGTTCTTCAACAAAAAATGAAGTAAAAGCTACAGCGGCCTTATCGGCTTGCTGCTTTTCGATCAACGAAGCATAAGTCTTAGCGGAGATAAAGGGATGATCACCGTACGTTACTAGGATGGTTTTAGCGTCCTGCGGTGCCTGCACAAGGCCAATACGCGCGGCGTGCCCGGTACCAAGCTGCTCATCTTGAACTGCAAACTTGATCTGTTTCCACTCGTCCCGCAAAGCCTCCCGAACCGCTTCGGCCTGATAGCCTACCACCACCACCACATCACTCACGCCGCTTCGCTGCACTTGCTCGAGTGCCCAGTGCACCAGGGGCTTACCTCGCAAAGGTGCAAGTACCTTTGGGTAGGGAGCGTTCATCCGTGTCCCTTTGCCAGCAGCTAAAATAATTGCGCATGTTTTATTCATTAATAACCTTAAGCGAGATATGCTAACTTCATGTATACCATAAAGCATGGTAATCTGTACAGGATGTAATCAAAAGGATAACAGATGCAGATTGATCCATGGCAATTGATCAAAAAAAGATCTGTCTACCATCATCGTTTGTTCGATGGGGAAGAACAGGAAGTACGGTTACCAAACGGGGACGTTATCCCTGACATGTTTGTGGTCAAAACAAAGCCTTCAGCCGTTGTGGTAGCGCTTACCAGTGCCGGTAAGGTGGTGGTGAACCGTCAATTTCGGAACGCAGTCGCAAAAATTTTGATCGATTTACCGGGTGGCATTATCGAGCCTGGCGAGGATCATGTCGCCGCAGCACAACGCGAGCTGCTGGAGGAAACCGGCTACGCCATAGATTCCATACGCGAGCTTGGCCTCATTCACGCTGAGCCAATGACACTGCTTTCCGAAAAGCATGTGTTTATGGCAAGGGGTGCACGTAAAGTAACACAAGCGATTCAAGATCCGCAAGAACAGATTGAAACGCTTGAATTTTCGTGGGACGAAATTAGTGATTTGATACAAAAAAACGACATACAAGATGCCGCAACTCTGGCCGCGCTTTATTTAGCTTCTCAGCATAAATAGTTGATTACATAAAGATGCTAGTGATTCTTCGCCCTTTGCTTGAGCAATGTTCCAGCTCGTTGTCCAGTCACACTGGACTTCCTGCGCTGAACAATTGCTTTCAAGCGGCGGACTTGAAGTCACCACGCTTTGCTAGTGGTTTCACCCCGACGCCTGCTGGCTAGCCTTACGCGTAGTCGGCAATCGGCAAGAGCCGATTGACTCGACCGAACTTGCTGCAAGGCTTAAGCCGCAAATGGTCGGGATGAAAGCCACCACGCACCTGCTAGTGATTCTTCGCCCGGCTTATTCTGACGCCTTTCATGCTCGTTGTTCTGTTACACAGAACTGCCTGCGCTGAAAGATCGCCCTGAAACGGCGGACTTGAAGTCACCACGCAATACAAAAACAGCACATAGTTCTGGCACCGATCTACTTTCCCAGGACCTCGCGGACCAAGTATCATCGACCTTCTCGAGCTGAACTACCGTGTTCGGGATGGGAACGGGTGTTTCCTCGAGGGTTAAGGCACCAGAACTATGTGCTGTTTTCGCATTACGCAAACCTTTAACAATTAACTATTAACAGTGAACAAAAGGATTATTGATATTTTCTATCGTTACCTGTTAACTGTTGTATGTTAATGGTTATTTATAAGCCAATCACGACGTGTCAAGAAGTGTTATATTAAAGTGAAATGATCCGTTAGTACACCTCGACTAAACGTGTTGCCACGCTTACATCTAGTGCCTATCAACCCTGTGGTCTACAGGGGATCTATGAATTCTAATCTTGTGGCCGGCTTCCCGCTTATATGCTTTCAGCGGTTATCCGAACCGAACATAGCTACC
>CAZLPY010000019.1:0-7902 GCA_964561525.1 uncultured Candidatus Saccharibacteria bacterium
TAACGGTTGTGTTAGTGGTATCTACAAGCAAGTGACTTGAAACAGTATAGCGTTTTCGATAAATAGGATGCACGACACTTTTGCTCATTACAACGCGGGCGGTCCGGGTGCCACTTAGGTGGTCGACGGTCGCAACCCGTTCTTTTTTGCCTAGAGCTGCAGGCATCACACTATCGGTTTTTAGAATCTGCTTCTTAGTGTTTTTTTTGTCGGTGATTTTTGCTGATGATTTAGGCATTGGTTTCCTCATGTAATACCGTTTCCAGACGCGCAATTGACTTTCGCAGTAGTTTGATTTGAGATACGTTTTTTTCTTTTTGCAAGCTAACCGCAATGCGCAGTTTTGTTAATTGGTCCTGTTGAACCCGCCGTTCCTGGAATAGGGACGATCGTGATTTCTTACGTAGCTCGGTTAGTTGTTGCTGATGTTTTTGCATAATAATGTGTTACCCTCTTATTTCATCTTTCATAATAAATTTGGTTCGGACAGGTAACTTGTGGGATGCCAAGCGCATTGCTTCACGTGCAATTTCCTCTGCAACGCCGTCCATTTCAAACAATACCGTGCCGGGCTTCACTACTACGGCGAAGTGATCTAGGGTGCCTTTACCACCACCCATTGGAGTTTCTCCAGATGTTTTGGTGATCGGTTTGTCCGGAAAAATACGGATAAATACTTTACCACCTCGACGGATGTATCGAGTCATCGCTCGCCGTGCCGATTCGATTTGACGCGATGTTAGCATTCCGCGGTCAACTGATTTAATGGCATAGGTGCCAAAATCTACCGTAAGGCCTCGTGTGGCGACACCCGGCATCTTACCGCGCATATTCTTACGGTGTTTAACCTTCGCTGGTAACAGCACTGCGTTCTCCTTTGTATACCCAAACCTTCACACCAATTACGCCGTATGTAGTTTTAGCGTGCATCGCGGCATAATCAATGTCACTGCGCAATGTAGCTAGGGTGACCGATCCTGAAACTAGTTTTTCACTTCGTGCAATTTCAGCACCGTTTAGGCGTCCACTGACTTGAATTTTAATTCCTTTTGCGCCCGCAGCGATGCATTTTTCAATTTGAATGCGCATAGCTCGACGGAAAGAAACGCGTTTTTCGATCTGGTTTACGATAGACCCCGCGATCAATGGCGCAGAAAGATCGGGTTTCTTTACTTCTTCAATATTTGGACGAACTCGAGCGCCTGCAATTTTTTCCAGGGCACTCTTCAGCTCATTTACGCCGACACCGCTACGTCCGATAATCAGTCCAGGTTTTGCAGTTCTGATAGTAACGATAATTTCATTTGCTCCCCGGGCAATTTTGACAGACTCAATCCCAGCATTTTTGAGCTTTGTTTCGATGTGTTTACGCATCGCCAAGTCATTGTGGAGCAGGGTGACATAATCTTTGTCAGCGAACCACATCGATTGCCAATTCTTAATAATTGGAAGCCGGAATGAATTCGGATTTACTTTACGCCCCATGTTGCACCTCTTTTTTTGGCGCCGAGTCGCTACGTTTAGCGATTAGTTTTTCAGGCGTTTTTGATTTCTTCGGCTGGAACGCCGCACTTTTTAATTCGATGGTAATGTGTGACATCTGTTTAGAAATTGGGTTAGCTCTGCCTCGAGATCCAAGAATACGTCTTTTGATACGCGGTCCCTCATCACATAAAGCTTTAGAAATAGTCAATGATTCAATCGCTACGCCTTTGTCTTTCGCATTGGCAATTGCAGAATGTAGGGTTGCGTAAACGTCCCTCGCAGCTTGTTTTGGCATAAACCCCAGACGCTGCTCAGCTTCTGAGGCAGGTAGGCCGCGGATTGTATCTAGTACTAAGCGTACTTTACGGGGAGCGGTATGGACAAATCGAGCATGAGCTTTCATGTTATTTGCCTCGCTCAGCTTCTGCGGCTTTTTTACCGCCGTGCTTTTTGAATTTGCGAGTTGGAGCAAACTCACCCAACTTATGACCGATCATATCCTCAGCGATATAAACCGGAAGATGGGTTTTTCCGTTGTGGACTGAAAAGGTCATGCCAACCATCTCCGGAAAAATGGTGCTAGAACGACTCCAGGTACGAATATTTACTTTTTCACCAGGTTTGACGTTTTGGATCTTTTTCCATAGCTTTGGATCAATAAAAGGTCCTTTTTTCAATGATCGCGACATTATGCACTCTCCGATACGTGAATAGTGGCACTGAGCGCAGCTATCGACAAAGACATTATCATACTTGGTTGGTACGTCATGCTATTTGTCCCTTTTTCGGATAATAAATCGCGAGGATGGCTTATTACGATCTCGGGTAGGATGACCAAGTGCCGGTGCTCCCCAGGGAGTTTTTGGCCCTTTCCTAAGTCCAATCGAAGTCACTCCTTCACCACCTCCATGAGGATGGGTATTTGGATTCATTGCTTTACCGCGGACGGTTGGTCGAATACCAAGCCAGCGTTTGCGACCGGCTTTCCCATACACCACATTTTCATGAGTTGCATTTGAAACCTCTCCAATAGTCGCACGGGCTTTGTTGTTAATACGATGCAGCTCTCCGCTCGGTAATTTTACTACTGCAAAACGCTCTTCATGCGCCAAAATAGTGGCGGATAAGCCTGCACTACGTACTAGCACTGCTCCTCGACCAGGATCGAGTTCGATATTATGGATTGCGATGCCTGTCGGTATCGCTTGTAGTTCCATGCTGTTACCGTTACTGATCATGGTTTTGGTAGCTGCAGTAACCTTCATACCAACCCTCATGTCTTTCGAGGCCAGTATATAAGATTTTTGACCATCGTCGTGTTGAATTAACGCAATAAATGAACTGCGATTTGGATCGTACTCGATGCTCTGTACCATTGCCTGGCCATCCGTAACACGCTGAAAATCGATGATGCGTAGTTTACGTTTGTGCCCACCACCGATATGACGGACCGTAATACGGCCTTGATTGTTGCGACCACCGCTCTTTTTTAACGGGCTGGTGAGCGATTTGTGGACATGTTTCGTGGTCAGCGAGCTAAAGTCACGCTTGGTCGCACTACGCAGACCCGGGCTGGTCGGTTTTTGTTTATTACTTTTCATTGCTATTCACCAACGTTGAATTCTGCGATAGTTTGATTCGGTTTAATGCGAACGATTGCTTTATGAACGTCAGACCGTACTCCCAATTTGCTACCGCGTTTTTTGACTTTTCCCGGGATAGTAATGGTATGCACACTGGTGACGTCAACCTTAAATAATCGTTTGACCTCTCGAGCGATATCCGCTTTTTCTGCATTGTCAGTAACGACAAAGCTGTATTGCTTTGCTTCACTCAACCGCATGCTTTTTTCGGTTACAACCGCTTTGATGATAGGAGACTTCATGAAGATGAGCTCAGTTCTTGTTTGGTAGCCGGTGTTTTTTTCGGTTCGGTGACCTCGGGTGTAGTATCGCCCGCAAAAAGCTGCAACAGCGCAGCTTTCGTTAATAATACCACAGAATAGTGCATCAGATCAAGCACAGAGAGGTTTTGGGTCAAGGTGACGCGCACGCCAGGGATGTTACGAAATGCTTTTATGGTATTTTCGTCAATTTTGTCAAGTACAATGAGGGTGTCCGTAGTAACTTTTAAGTCTGTAAGTACTTTCTGTGCATGTTTTGTCTTAAGCGTAGCAAAAGCCAGTTGATCGATAACCTTGAAATTATGATTACCGAGGCCTTGTGCGAGCAAATAGAGCAGGGCTGATTGCTGCATTTTCTTTGGAATACGCTGTGCAAAGTTGCGATTTTGACGCGGACCAAAGGTTATGCCGCCACCACGCCACAACGGTGAGCGCGAAGATCCGGCACGGGCGCGACCGGTGCCTTTTTGTCGCCAAGGTTTAATGCCACCCCCGCTGACATCGCCACGTGTTTTAGTATGCGCTACCGCATTTCGACTATTTGACTGTTCAAACTGTGCCACCTGAGCAATATGGGTATCATTTGCGATTGCTACGTCAGGCACAGAAAAACTGGTTGAAGTATGGCCGTCTTGTGCATAAGGAGTGATTTTCATAGTTACACCTAAGCTTTTATTTCGATAAGCGAGCCCACAGCACCTGGCACCGCTCCGCGTACTACAATCAAGTTTTTTGATTGATTGACTGTTACAACATCAAGACCGGATGTTGTAACTCGCTCCGCACCCATGTGACCCGGCAAACGTTGGCCTTTCAGTACTCGCTGCGGAAACATTCCGCCGATTGAGCCAGGTTTGCGATGGTGATCAGACCCATGAGTTTCAGGTCCGCGATGGAAGTTGTGGCGTTTAATTACTCCAGCAAAGCCCTTGCCCTTACTAACGCCTGAAACAGTCACTGATTTTTGATCTTGAAACTGAGCGACCGTTAAGGTACTACCAACTTTTAGATCGGTGGTGTCAGCCAGTCTAATTTCCCGTAGGTGCTTCGGTGTCTGGCCAGACTTTTTTACATGTCCTTGTAGTGATTTTGTGATATTTCGACTGGCTCCATAGCCAATTTGGACGGCGTTATAACCGTCTTTATCAACTGTTTTCAGCTGAGTTACGACACACGGCCCCGCCTCAATGATCGTGACAGGCACCACAGCACCATTATCGTCGAAGGTTTGAGTCATTCCTAATTTTTTGCCCAGCAGAAACGGCTTCATATTCCTCAAGTTCCTTTAAGTTAGCACCAGTACAAGGCCAGGGACTGTACTTCATGCAACAATATATGGGTGAAGTAAGTATCCTTGGTTGCAAAGCTTGCTCGTTTTGTTACAAGCAGAGCCGATACTAGCGATTCCGATCCGACGCCTGCAGGCTAACCCGCCTTAGCGGGGTCAATCCGCAAATGGTCGGGTCGGAACTCGCCGTGCCTTGCTAGTGACTTTTGCCGGGGTTATCCCGCCAAAAGGTCACCACGCTTTGCTAGTAACTTTTAACGGAATACTTCCGTCAAAAGGTTACCACGCTCATTCTACATTTTAATTTCTACGTCTACTCCAGCTGGCAGATCGAGGCTCATGAGCGCGTCGATGGTTTTGCTAGTTGGTTCAATAACGTCAATCAATCGTTTATGCACCCGCATCTCGAATTGCTCGCGAGAGTCCTTGTGCACATGCGGTGATCGGATAACCGTAATACTTTTTCGATCGGTTGGCAAGGGAACTGGTCCGACGATTGCAGCACCTGACCGCTCAGCGGTCTGAATTATTTGCAGCGCCGATTTATCGATAATGCGATAATCGTATGCCCGGAGTCGTATCCGGATGCGCTGTTTCGTCTCTTCTGTACCTTTTGCCATGATCATAAATCTCGGTTTGTGAAATATCTTACATAAATCAGATCAACGACGAGTTAGTCGCCGAAATGCAACGTACGATGCATTACTTGTTAATCTTCGTTACAACACCTGCTCCAACCGTGCGACCGCCCTCACGAATGGCGAAGCGCATACCTTCCTCCATTGCAATAGCAACGATGAGCGTAACAGACATTTTTACGGTGTCGCCAGGCATCACCATCTCAACATCAGCTGGCAGCTCACATTCACCAGTTACATCAGTGGTACGGATGTAGAACTGCGGCTTGTAGCCTTTGAAGAACGGAGTGTGACGTCCACCTTCCTCTTTAGTCAACACATATACTTCAGCGTCAAACTTGGTATGAGGGGTGATGGAACCTGGCTTGGCCAAAACTTGACCGCGCTCAATGTCCTCACGTTCAATACCGCGCAAGAGCAATCCAGCGTTATCACCAGCACGACCTTCATCGAGGATTTTCTTAAACGCTTCGATACCAGTTACAACCGTTTTTTTAGTTGGACGGACACCGACAATCTCAATTTCCTCATTAATTTTGACCTGACCACGCTCGATGCGTCCAGTTGCAACGGTGCCGCGACCTTTGATCGAGAACACATCCTCAACCGGCATCAAAAATGGCTTGTCTAAATCACGCACTGGCTCAGGGATGAAAGTGTCGAGCGCGTTCATCAATTCCATGATCTTTTCTTCATACTGTGGGTCGCCTTCCAAAGCTTTTAACGCGGATCCACGAATAATTGGGGTGTTATCGCCATCATATTCATATTTAGTCAGCAGTTCGCGCACTTCCATTTCAACTAAGTCCAGCAATTCAGGATCGCTCACGGCGTCACATTTGTTCATAAATACAACGACACGTGGCACGCCAACCTGTTTCGCCAGCAAAATATGCTCACGAGTCTGAGGCATCGGACCATCGGTGGCTGCTACAACCAGGATAGCGCCATCCATCTGAGCCGCACCGGTAATCATATTCTTAACGTAGTCAGCGTGACCTGGGCAGTCCACATGGGCATAGTGACGCTTTTCGGTCTCGTACTCAGAATGAGAAGTTGCAATAGTAATACCGCGCGCCTTTTCCTCAGGTGCGTTGTCAATTTCCTCAAATTTTTTAGCTTTCGCCAAGCCTTTTTTGGCCAAAACGGTTGTAATGGCGGCCGTTAATGTGGTTTTACCATGGTCAACGTGACCAATTGTCCCAACGTTAACGTGCGGCTTGGTACGTTCAAATTTTTCCTGAGCCATACTTACTCCTTACAATAATTGTATCTTTTAGTGATTATTCTGTTTTACACAGTCAAATGCCGTAATACGGCCTCTCTTAATATAACTCATATTCCAAAAAACGTCAACACTTTGGCGTTGCATCCTTATTCCGTATTAGTTCAATGAACCCCCACCCGGTTCAGTAAGTTGCACAGAAAGCATGAGTGTGGTATATTAATATGTTTGGGCAGAACATTCACAGAGGAGAGCGTCAATGCGTGAAGCGGCGACAATAAGATCTGGCTGTAAGCCGATGGCGATCGACGAAGCACTGGCTCGGTTGCGCGAGCTCCAATCAAATACCGACCCGAGCGGACGTTCTTATGTGCATATCCGACACTACGTCCCTCACCATGTGAGAAACACAGCGGATGCATATACCGTGTGGGTCATTGAGGCGCGTCGTTCTGGGTCTGGAATCGCATATCGCGCCGAGTTGTCTTCTCGGCATAGCTATTCTGGGCTATATTCCGATCTTGCGATCAGTCCCGGCAGCGCATCCGTACGTCATGTTGGCTCTCACGTCAATTCGCATGATCATGGGATTATCGTAGCTGACTTTGAGGCGTTCCTGACTTTCCTGCTCTTGATTGATCATGCGCCGGAGCTCAGTCACGCTACTCTCCAGAGGATTAGTGAGATGCTGGCGTAAACCTCATCTGCAACTTCTGAGAGATCGACGCATCACAATGGTAGAGTCATTTACACTTGGAACGGAGGGGAACCACTATGGCGAGGTTAAAGAAGCAAGTAGTAAAGATCAATCATGAGCAGGCTCTGGCCGTCCTCCGGGATATGGCGCTGAGATGCCGAGGGCTACGGGGAGAGGAATACCTCTTCATCGAAAAAGAAGATAGCCCGTCTAACCTGCGTGAGCAAGACGACGACATGGCCGAATGGATTATTCGCTGCGAGGGCGGCTACCAGAGCTATGGCCACTTGCGCCTGACGGGTAACTTGTGGTATGGCAATTCGCACGTCCAGATTGAGATGGGAGACGGGCGATGGCGCAGCGAGCACGTGCTTGGTCACAGCAGAGACGGAGACTACAGCGAGATCGTGACGCATGTGGCGGCGTTCGTTGCTATGCTTCGGGCGAGCGATCTTGGAATTAAGGACGCCATGAATTGCGTTGAGTCGTTATATAGCATCAAGATCGCAGTACCTGAACCCAAGCAAACTACGCAAGAAGAGTAGTTAGCCGAAAGCGGCGGAGTCGAATGACTCCTCAGAACGGAAGACCTTCGTTTATGGAAAGAATGTAACTCAGGGAGTAGAAAACGTAGGTCCCCCTAACGATAAAAAAAAAGAGGAACTG
>CAZLPY010000019.1:7912-9506 GCA_964561525.1 uncultured Candidatus Saccharibacteria bacterium
TTTTTTTTTATATAAAAAAATTGACGCTCTACATAACCAAATAAAAAAACACAAATATTTTTTGTTACCCTACGGGGGGTTCTGCTACCCCCCCCCCCGCTTCTTCATTGCAGCAAGCAAACGTATTATTTGATCTTGCCAGAGATAATGTCGGCCTGAATATTCATCGGTACCGGCTCATAGTGGTCAAACTCCATGGTGTAGGAGGCGCGGCCTTGGGACATTGAGCGGAGTGTGGTGGCATAGCCAAACATCGATGACAGCGGCACGGTTGCATCCACCACTTTTGCAGTACCACGCTCTGACATGGCCAAGATTTGACCACGTTTAGCGTTTAAATCACCAATCACGTCACCCATAAACTCCTCAGGGGTAGTTACTTCAACCTTCATAATTGGCTCAAGGATTGCCGGGTCGGATTTTTTAACGGCGTCTTGCAAGCCCATCGAGCCGGCAATATGAAACGCCATTTCCGATGAGTCAACGTCATGGAAGGTGCCGTCGTACAACGTTACGAGCAAGCCTTCTACCGGATATCCGGCGACCACTCCCCTCTCCATCGCCTCTTTTACCCCTTTTTCGACCGCTGGAATGTACTCTTTAGGTATGGACCCGCCGACAATTTTGTTTTCAAATTCTAAGCCAATGCCGCCTTCACTCGGGGCAACACGAATATATACATGACCATACTGACCACGGCCACCAGATTGGCGAATAAACTTACCTTCCTGCGAAACTTCCTTCCGAATGGTCTCTTTGTAGGCCACTTGCGGCTTGCCGGAGGTTACCTCAACTTTAAATTCACGCTTCATACGATCAACAATGATCTCCAAATGGAGCTCTCCCATCCCTGAAAGAATAGTTTGACCAGTTTCCTGATCTGACTTGACTCGGAGTGTCGGGTCCTCTTCTACTAACCGAGCAATCGCGATACCCATTTTTTCCTGATCGGCCTTAGTTTTTGGCTCAACTGCCATTGAAATAACTGGCTCCGGGAATGTAATTGACTCTAGACGTATTTGTATCTGCGGGTCGCAGAGCGTATCGCCGGTCCGAGTTGCTTTTAATCCAACTGCAGCGGCAATATCGCCTGCGAACACTTCGTTCACATCCTCGCGCGAATTGGCATGGAGGCGCACAATTCGCCCGATGCGCTCTTTTTCGCCTGTGGTAGTGTTTACAATATATGATCCAGCGGTCAGCGTGCCGCGATAGACACGGAAAAAGATCAGCTTGCCCACAAATGGATCGGCTGCCACTTTAAAGGCGAGCGCAGCAAATGGTGCCGTATCAGAAGGGGTGATGGTAATTTCTTCATCGGTTTTTAGATCGTGCGCGACCGCCGGTGGAGTATCGAGCGGTGATGGCAGGTAATCGGTGATTGCATCAAGCAAGGTTTCGACAATTACTCCGCGTCCGTCACCACCGAGCACTGCATAGAATTTACCGGATAACACACTTTTGCGGATGGCGGCTTTTAATTCATCATCGCTTAGTTCAACGCCGTTTAGATATTTTTCCATAATCACGTCATCGGCTTCGATCGCTTTTTCAATCAGTTCAGTACGATATTTTTCAACTACTTCACGCATGT
>CAZLPY010000019.1:9516-15020 GCA_964561525.1 uncultured Candidatus Saccharibacteria bacterium
GCATGTTCTCCGGCACCTCTGCAGCGACTAGCTCTTTATCGGTGTAATCGCTGTAGGTGTAGGCTTTACGTGTCACCAAATCTACGATGCCGTTAATGCTCTGCTCAAAACCGATCGGGAGCTGCACCGGATAAGCGTTCGGGGAAAGGCGCTCGCGCACTGAATCAAGTGATTTGTAAAAATCACCACCAGTTTGATTAATTTTATTGATAAAACAGATACGCGGCACATGATACTTGTCAGCCTGGCGCCACACTGTTTCAGATTGCGGCTCAACGCCCATTTTGCCATCAAAAATAACCACAGCACCGTCAAGCACCCGTAAACTACGCTCTACCTCAACGGTAAAGTCGACATGGCCGGGTGTATCGATGATATTAATTCGATGCCCTTTCCAAAAAGCCGTGGTTGCAGCAGCGGTAATGGTGATACCACGCTCACGCTCTTGCTCCATCCAGTCCATCGTTGCTTCACCCTCGTGCACCTCACCAATTTTGTGCACGCGACCTGTACGATACAAAATGCCTTCTGTGACGGTAGTTTTACCAGCATCGATGTGTGCAATGGTGCCAAAGTTTCGAGTTTTTTCGAGAGAATATTCGCGTGGCATAATGCTCCTAGTACATTAAAAAGCCCCTTTGAGTAGGGTCACCTACATAATACCATAGCTTAGTAGCTGAGTCAAAGAAAATCGCGTGGTGACTTCCGCGCCCGACCATTTGCGGCTTTCAGCCCGCCTTAAAGCGGGATTAGCCTGCAGGAGTCGGGACGGAATCACTAGCACATCAGGGTTTGCTATCAATAGTAATCGCTGCCAAACGGTGACGATTAGTTATCCACACATACACCACTGATTGGTCGGCAACCAACGGCATATAAGCTCGCCGCGTTATCGTTTTGAGCCGCCACAGGCGGAGCAGAGTTGTTGATGGCGGGAACCAGTTGATTGTAGTAGTACAAATAAGAATATTTGCCAAGCGAAGCCGTTGGATCATTATGGGCTGAGTAGCCGTTACGATCAGCGTCCCGGCTACTTTCAAGTGCAGCCCACAGTGCGTAATTGCTGCCGGTGTTGGTTACGGTGTACGCATAGCCCTGTCCATTCGGCGGAAATGTAAGCCACGGATAATTAACCACTGGACAGGCTCCTCCAGGGTCTGCTTTACCGCGTGGATCGAGTGGCAAGATCGAAATGAATGGAGTGAGCAATGTTTGAGTTTCAGACCAAGCATTGTTATTGGATGCGGCTCCCCCGGAGCTAGTGCACATTGCCTGAAATGCGGAGGTGGGCTTAGGGTAGCTGTTATTTTGTTGCTTGTATAATACGAGGGCAGTTTTAACGGTTTGCAAATCAGTTTTGCGTCGAGCATCCCGGCTTCTGGCTTGTGACGCACTAAACGTTGAGTAAGAGATGGCTGCAAGGATGCCAATTACCGACAACACCACCAACAGTTCAATCATTGTAAAGGCAGTTTTCTGTTTCATGTAGCTTTTAGTGTATCGCAACGGTAGCGAAAATGGAAACAGTTTCCTTAAAGAAGCTGTCAGTTTGTTGTATTTGTCGAAAACACTCATTACAAAAACGACCTCAAACAAGGTCGTTTTTATGTCATCATACTTAATGAATGTTTATGAAAACCGAGCAAAGTGAGCAAAGGCTTTATTTGCCTCAGCCATGCGGTGCATCTCTTCTTTTTTCTTCAAGGCAGCGCCCTGATTGAGATAGGCATTTTCAATTTCGATAGCCAAAAAATCTCCCATTGGCTTTCCTTGCGCTGACCTGGCAGACTGGATAATCCATTTCATGGCGAGGGTTTGGCGACGGGCACGCGGAACTTCCATTGGTATTTGATAGTTAGCGCCACCAACACGTCGTCCTTTTACTTCCAGAACCGGAGAAGCATTTTTGATCGCAGTCTCCAAAATGTCTAAAGGATCAGCCTTTAATTTTGTGCTCGATAAATCCAATGCTCGGTAGACGATTTTTTGGGCGATGGTTTTTTTGCCGCTCAGCATAACGTAGTTAATAAACTTAGCCACAGTTGGGCTGTTGTACTTAATGTCACCATCAATAATATGAGATTTAGTTGTATGTGTTCCGCGTGCCATAGCTAATCCTTCGGTTTCTTGGTGCCATATCCACTTCTTCCCTGACGTCGCTTTTGCACGCCTTGAGTATCAAGTTTGCCTCGCACGATATGATAGCGCATACCCGGTAAATCTTTAACTCGTCCACCGCGGATGAGCACCACAGAATGCTCTTGTAAATTATGACCTTCGCCTGGGATGTAGGCGTTTACTTCCATGCCGTTAGTCAAGCGTACTCTAGCAAACTTTCGCAATGCCGAGTTTGGCTTTTTCGGTGTCATGGTTCCAACCTTAATGGCGACTCCGCGCTTTTGTGGAGCACCAGTCCTTAGCGCCACCGGCTTATTTTTCTTCAAATTGAAGCTTTTCTTCAGCGCTAAAACTTTGCTGCGAGCAGCTCTGATGGTGCGCGGTTTGCGAATTAATTGTGATACTGTAGGCATACGCGCCTTTCAGGCGAGTTAATAGTGTAGAATACGGAATGCTCTATACGTGCTCGAATTTGTCGAGGGTACACATCAATTTCAATCATACTGTAGCAGGTTCTTCCTCTTTAGTCAATTTAGGCAGATCTACCTCTTTTGTTTGCTTAATCACGGTATCAGCTTCAATTACGGAATTATCATTGTTGATCTCTATTTCGGTTTCAGCACCAAATGCGGTACCAGCCGGAATAAGTTTGCCGATAATCACGTTTTCTTTTAATCCGCGTAAATGATCAATTTTGCCGGTCGTTGCGGCATCAATCAAAACTGACGTAGTCTCCTGGAAGGAGGCAGCGGATAGGAAACTCTCGGTTAGGATAGCCACGCGAGTTATGCCAAGGATCATCTCTTCAGCGGTCGCAACACCACCTTTGGTTTTTTTTGCTTGCTGATTTTCGCTGTTAAAGCGGGTTCGATCAATTACTTGACCTGGCAACAGTGGAGTGGCACCTGAATCAAGCACTCGTACCTTACTGGACATGCGGCGCAGTATTACCTCAAGGTGCTTATTGTTGATATTTTGGCCTTGCGATGCGTAAATAGCCTGAACTTCTTCCATAATGTATCGCTGCACGAAACTTTTTCCAACAAGTCGCATTGCCTGCAACACATCAACATGTCCTTCACTTAAGCGGTCACCGCGTTTTACTTTGTCACCATGGTTAACAAGCAGGGGAATAGCGGACGAAATGTGTTCCTCTTGTGAAATTTTTTCGCCGGTTTCGATAATTATCTTACCCTTTTCAGCTGTCACGTTCCCGGCAATGCCGGCACGGATCGAGGTTCCGGCTTCAGAGGTTGCCAACACTTTCTTCGGCTTGACCGCATCCCCAGATTCAACTACGACCGTATAACCCTTCGGGACGCTATGTTCTTCACGGAGCTTTTCATCGGATATGATGCGAACAGTGCGCTCCTCACGACCTTCCTCGATCAGAACTTTGCCATCAATCTCAGACATAATGGCTGGGTTTTTTGGAATACGACATTCAAACAACTCCTCAACACGGGGCAATCCTGAAGTAATATCTCCGCCAGAAGCAACACCACCGGTGTGGAACGTACGCATAGTCAGCTGCGTACCAGGCTCACCAATCGCTTGTGCGGCCATAATGCCAACCACCTCACCAAGTTCAACCAAGACGCCGGTCGCCAGATTCTCACCGTAACAGTATTGACAGACTCCATGATCGGCTTGGCATCCAAGTAAGCTACGCACGGCAACTTCCACTACGCCTGCGTCGATTATTTTTTGCAGTAAGGCATCCGTAATCAAGCTATTTTTCGTCACTCCACCGGCAGTTTTAGCTAAAATCCGCCCAACAATCATATCTCGTGCCGTTGTGCCGAATTCGGTTGCATAATTGACTGGTACGGTCATAAATTCGGTCGATCCACAGTCCTTAATGGTGATAATAATATCTTGCGATACATCAACCAAGCGCCGCGTCAGATATCCAGCTTCAGAAGTGCGGAGAGCTGTGTCAGCGCGTCCTTTGCGCGATCCGTGCGATGAGTTAAAGTACTCAAATACAGATAGACCTTCCTTAAAGTTACTAATCATCGGCAGCTCAATAATGTCACCACTTGGGTTAACTACCAAGCCTTTCATTCCAGCCATTTGCGTAAGCTGAGTGTTTGATCCACGAGCACCAGACACCACCATCGAGTATATTGGAGAATTTTTATCGAAATGCTGCAGCATTTCTTTTTGGATATGAGATACAACATCCAACCATAGTTGAACTACACTTTGATGGCGCTCTCTCTCCGTGATCAATCCGCGGTTGAACTGCTTTTCAATCACCTCAACATTTTTTTGTGCTTCGGCGATGATCACATCTTTATTAGCTGGAACTTGCACGTCACTCATTGAAAACGTCATGCCTGATTTCATGTCCTGTTCAAATCCCAGTTTTTTTATACGGTCAACAAAGGCGGCTGTTTCGTCGTTACCGACCTTTTCAAACACTTCGCGAACCGTCGCGCGCAATGCTTTTTTGTCCATTACAGTGTTCTTGAACTCGATGGCTTTTGGCACGATGTCATTAAAAAGTAACCGTCCTACCGACGTTTCTACGAGCTGGCCATCCATACGCACTTTGATACGAGCACGAACGTGAACCGCATTGTTTTGATGTGCCATCTTGGCTTCAATAGCAGATCCAAAAATCTTACCTTCACCTTGCAGGCCATCTTGCATCACAGTGATGTAATAGCACCCGAGCACCATATCAAGCGAAGGCGTAACGGTTGGTTCACCTGAAGATGGTTTAAGCAGATTATGGCTGGAGAGCATGATGGTAGAGGCTTCCTTTTGTGCTTGCTTTGACAGCGGAATGTGCACTGCCATTTGGTCACCATCAAAGTCTGCATTAAACGCCGCACACACCAGCGGATGGACCTGTATAGCCTTTCCTTCGATTAAAAATGGCTTAAAGGCTTGAATACCAAGTCGATGTAGGGTTGGGGCACGGTTAAGCAGAACATAATGCTCTTTGGTAATTTGCTCTAAAATGTCCCATATATATGATTTTCCGAGCTCAATTTCACGGCTCGCAATTTTTACGTTATGGACGTACCCATCACTAATCAGGCGACCGATCACGAACGGCTTAAACAGCTCTAAGGCCATCATCTTTGGTAAACCACATTCGTGCAATTTCAAATTTGGACCTACCACAATGACAGAGCGGCCGGAGTAATCGACGCGCTTACCGAGAAGGTTTTGACGGAAGCGGCCTTGCTTACCACGTAGTAGGTCCGATAAAGATCGCAGCTTGCGTTTTGCCCCGACTGACGACACTGCTCGGCCACGACGCGCGTTGTTATCAACCAGTGCATCCACTGCCTCCTGAAGCATCCGTTTTTCATTTCGTACGATTACCTCTGGAGCACCTTGCGATAGCAGCTTCTTTAATCGATTATTTC
>CAZLPY010000020.1:0-14307 GCA_964561525.1 uncultured Candidatus Saccharibacteria bacterium
GTCGGATGGGCCTCCGATCCTCAAGGAGCGCGTCGCCAAGCAGGGTGATACCGTAAGTTTCCGCATTACCGTGAAAAACACCGGCAATGTTCAGGTGAACAACCCGGTCATTAAAGATACCTTGCCAAACGGGCTACAGTACGTACTTGGATCAAGTCAAATGGATGGCAGCGTTAAGGTTGCCGATGATTGGATCACCACTGGCCAAGGGCTGCAGATCGCCAACGTTACCCCGGGTAACTTCAAGGTCATTACCTTTAAAGCTACCGTTACTATCTGTCCGCCCGCTGTTACTACTCTGACGAATACCGCGAGCGTGTCTGCTGATCAAGTAGCAAGCCAAAATGCTACAGCTACCGTATCAGTACAGGCTTGTGTAGCTACGATCGTCAAATCGAAG
Organism: uncultured Candidatus Saccharibacteria bacterium; assembly: GCA_964561525.1. GTDB lineage: Bacteria > Patescibacteriota > UBA1384 > CAJBMM01 > CAJBMM01 > CAZLPY01. Next base: position 401 of record CAZLPY010000020.1, read on the forward strand.
CATGCGATCAATAACACTCGCGGTGTAGATGCTACCACCGTTACGGCTCGCGCCGGTGACAGCATTACGTACACTCTGACTACCAAAAACACCGGTAGCGCCGATCAAACTGGGTTCGTAGTGGAGGATGGCATCCGTGACATCCTGGATTACGCCGATGTAGTGTCAATTTCGGACGGCGGTCAGCAGGTGAGTCAGCCGAACGATGCAAATCGCGACAATCAAGTGTTGGTACGTTTCGGAGCGGTCACCATCAAAGCTGGCGGTCAAATTGATCGTACCTTTACCGTAAAGGTTAAGGATCCGATTCCAACCAACCCGCAAGTGGGCCACGCCTTTGACTTTGTGATGTTCAACCAGTACGGCAATAACGTCGTAATCAACATTGCGAAAGCATCTGTGTTAATTGTCCCGACTGCTCCGGTTCAACCAAAGGTGTCTACACCAGTACAGCCGGTAAAAGCAGCGTTGCCACCGACCGGAGCAAATCCGTTCGCCGCAATGATGATTATGGTTGGCGCCGCCTACACTGCCTTGTCTAAGCTCCGCATTAAACGCTCGTTTAGCCATTTGAGCGACTACGTCAATATTATTTGAGGTAATCTGCTACAATAAAAAGCGTGTTTGTGATCAGCGATGATCCGCACGCTTTTATTGTAGGCAAATTCGAATTTCGAATTTCGAAATCCGAAACATTTGCTACTTAAGATTTATAATTTATTTCGAATTTGGTGCTTCGAATTTAGGATTTTTTCATGGATGATCTAAAAACTCGTATTGCACAACTCAAAAACTCCTTAGCGATCGAAAAAAAGCTTGCTCGAATAGCTGAAATTGAGCAGCTGATGCAATCGGCTGGATTTTGGGATAACCCCGAGCGGGGGACCACACTCTCGCAAGAGTTAAGCGCGCTCAAAAACATTTCAGATCAATGGCAGCACGTCTACGAGCTCATTGAAGCGGGTGGCGAGGCTGACCGTGCTGAAATCGAAACTGAATTAGCACAGCTTGAACTCACTACATTTTTATCCGGTCCGCATGATAGCGCTGCGGCTATCGTATCTATCCATGCCGGCACTGGTGGGGTAGATGCGATGGATTGGGCTGAATTGTTACTCAAAATGTATTTTCGCTTCGCTGAGGCGAAAGGCTGGCCGGTCAAAACACTCGAACTTAGCCCAGCAGAAGAGGCCGGAATTAAGAGCGCAACAATTCGCATTGACGGTCAAAACTCGTATGGATTACTCAAAGGTGAAGCCGGGGTGCATCGGCTGGTGCGACTTTCGCCGTTTAATGCAGATCACTTGCGCCAGACCAGTTTTGCGTTGGTGGAGGTGGTACCGGAGATAGCGAAGCATGTCTTGGATATTCCAGAAAAAGATCTTAAGATCGATGTTTATCGTGCCGGCGGGCACGGTGGGCAAGGCGTAAACACTACCGACTCAGCAGTGCGCATTACCCACTTGCCATCAGGACTCGTAGTGACCTGTCAAAACGAGCGTTCTCAATTGCAAAATAAAGAATCGGCAATGCGGGTATTGGAATCTCGATTAACCAAAATGATGGAAGAGGCAGGGGCAAAAGAGCTTTCGCAACTTAAACCGAATGTACAAGGCAGTTGGGGGAATCAAATCCGCTCCTACGTAATGCAGCCCTATACCATGGTCAAGGATCATCGCACCAACGTTGAAACCGCCGATGTTCAGGGAGTACTAGCAGGCGATCTCGAAGCTTTTATTCAAGCTGAGCTTCGATTAGCGACTGAAAAACATTAGCGCACCGACATTTGACAAAGTGTAAGATTTAGCGTATAATCTGGCTACGTTTGAGAGTCATTTCACAATTCAGGAGGTGCGCTGTGCTTAATGATCCGCTAAGATACTTTTCGATATGGGCGGGCAGCGGCTGGACATTGATTTTGATCAGCGTCTATTGCCTGCTGCGCAGTGATCACGCACCAATACATGTCCGTGGCCGTATTGTTGGAGTTGCCGGCGCTTTGGGCGCGCTCCTCTGCGTGGATCGGGCCTTGGTCATTTTGTTGTTTCCCAGTCTCACGTACTACGTGGACGCCTGGACAACATGGTGGCTGTGGTTTTGCGTCACGGCCAATACCGGGCTGATCGGCTTGCTGATCGGCGCCTGGTGGTGGCGAAAGCTAAACACGCCTGAGGATCCACGCGCCTTCTTGCGCCCGGATCACAACCATCCTAAGCACTTTCGAGTCGGCCATAGCGCGTTGGTAGCGCTCGCCCAACCATCGAAGCGCCGGCACCATCTCAATTAGGTGACCAATTCGCCTGCGTCTGTCTCACTACGAGGCAAGAAAGGTAAAATAAATGACAGCAGCGGTAATCATTGGGCTGTGTGGGCTTATAGCCCTGTTGCCCAAGGTCATTCCCGGACTCTACCGGCCGATCCTAGCCATCTGCTCATTCGCGTTCCCTGTCGCGATCGTGATGACACCAAGGGCATACGTAAACTGGAACATGTGGTATTGGCCAGAAGTAGTGCTCGGACTACTCTTTGCTAACTTTCTGTTGCGCGTCTTGTATAGGCGGCAACAAAGGGTAGCTCAGTATGAGTTCGGCTCCAACGAGACGGCAATGTGAAACTCTCGCATTCAGAAAGGATCGTGAAATGCCTCTGATAGTGATCGGATTACCGATCTGGTTCGTCTTTGCGTCACTATCGTTGCTTACGTTGCGAGGCAACTACAAGCAGCGCACGTGGGCGGTGCTCATCCTGATGGCCCTCACGAGTGTGATGCTGGCCGCCGGGCATATTGCTCTCGCGGACCCAACCAATCCGTTCCTGGGTCTCAGCGCGTCAAAAGTCTCGCGGCTGTTGCTTGAGCCAATCTACGGATTCTGGACGGGCACTGTACTTGCAGCGATGGATCACTGGGGGATGCTGGGATCATCGCGCAAGAGGCCAGTACGGAGGGCGGCCGAGGTTTAAGGCAACGGGCTGGGGTTTTTCAACCCCCGCCCGTTTTTATTTTTTTATGAACGCGAGATTAAAATAGCCATTAGTGCGCATATACTTGTTATTGGCTATTTTTTTCGTTTTACTTCCAGGTCGAGTTTCCACCTGGAGGGTGGAAACTGCGAAAAGGCATTATCCGGATGTGCAAGCACGTTCCACTTCCGAAGTGGAAAATAAGGTGCATGGATCTTTATGCAATTCTCAGATCAGTGGTACGATAAAAATATGAATACGGCATTGCTCACCATCGCAGCTATTTTTTTGGTCGGGATGATGATTCCGCAGCTGTTAGCGCGGAGCGTGATTGGACCGTTTTTTCGCATTTTTGTCATCCCCGGAGTGATTGTGCATGAGCTCGCTCATGCCTTTTTTTGTGTAATTACAGGCGCTAAAATTCGCCGCATCCGTCTGTTCAAGCGCGATGGGGGAGAGGTAGCACATGAACAATCAAAAATTCCAATCCTCGGGCCGCTTGTCATTACGCTTGCTCCAATGATAATTGGGCTTGGACTGATCATTATAATGTCTCGTCGCATTATTCCAGATTCTAGCGCAATCTCATTCGGCAGCACCATCCACGATTTCCCCCAGTTTTTGTTTGCGGTGATCACTCACGTTGCCTGGCGGCATGCTGCCACCTGGGTGTGGCTGTATCTTATCTTATCGATCGGAGCAACGCTTGCGCCAAGCATTCAGGATTTAAAAAATAGCTGGCTGCCGATTGGGCTGATTATTATTCTGCTCGGTTTTTTGCTCAAAACTGGCTTGTATCATGTTGCCCTCGAGGCGGCAACACTGGCCGCCTTGCCCGGGTTAACTGTAGCATTATTTATTTTGCTGGTGATCGTCGCATTTGCCGCCGCCATCTATGCAGCAAGCTCCGCTTTTGGTATAAGTAAATGAAGCACGTAATACGTAACACATAGCTCGTAAGTAGGTATCGCCGAATAAACATGCTACGTTCTAAGTTTTATGTGCTACGAAACGACTGAAAGGAGTTTTCGATGTTTGACAAAGCAAAGCAGCTCTATGATCTGCAAAAAAAAGCACGGGGAATTCAAAAAGAGCTTAAAGAAACTGAAATTGAGGCAGCTGCATTGAGCGGCTTGGTAAAGGTGCGGTTTAACGGTGAGCAGCACGTACTCGGAGTTGATATCGACCAGTCCTTGCTGACTGATGGCCGTAAACACGAGGTGGAAAAGGCCATTCAACAGGCAATCGCTGAGGCTATTTCAAAGTCCCAAGCACTGGCCGCGGAAAAGATGAAGGCCATCGCCGGAAGCTTAAATATTCCCGGGTTATCCTGACTACGCATCGGTCTAATTGGACTAATTTGTCTAATGAGTAACACGCAACTGATTGTAGGTTTAGGAAATCCTGGTGCTAAATACAAAAACACCCGCCATAACGTCGGGTTTATGGTGATTGATACAATCGTGGATGATTTGAGGCTTGACGCGCCACAAAAGACCAAAAATTACGAGCTATGGATGTGGAACCCTCCTTCGCCAAAGGTCATCGACTCTGAGGCCATGAGCGGCCTCCCCGCTCAGACTCGAAGAGCTACGGAAGGGCAAGCCTCTGATTTTGTCGCGAAGGTATTGTTCGTCAAGCCGGTGACTTTTATGAATGATTCCGGTGAGGCCGTGGCTGAACTAGTACGGTTTTTTAAGATCGCGGATGACGATATCATGATCGTCCATGATGATATCGATCTGGCGCTCGGCACACTACGCTTGCGCCAGGGCGGATCAAGTGGTGGTCACAACGGCCTCAATTCCATTCTGCAAACTCTCGGGCATCCTGATTTCAAGCGTGTGAAAATTGGCGTCAGCCGCCCGCCACAGCACGTACCAGCGGAACGCTATGTATTGCAACCATTCAATTCAGACGAGAAGGAGACGATAGCTCAAGTGATTGACCAAACCGCTAAAATTGTGGTACAATTAGCTTCACAAACCCGCGAATTTAGCGATCAGACCATTCGCGTAGAAAAATGAGACTAATTCGTCTTGTTTGACCTATTAGACCAATCAAGTGGGACCTCGTCAAACGAGGGCTTGTACCACAAAGGAGCATTTTATGCCTAGCAAATCAGACGACGGAAAAGCAACGGTAAAGAAGAAAAAGAGCGTTGGAATAGTTGCGCACACCGAATCGGACGAACGCAGTACGAAAGTTCAGCCAACCGGAGATTCGTCGCTTGACGAAGTGTTAAGTGAGCCAGCAGCCGGGGCTACCGAAGACCAAATTGATGTAGAAAGCCCACTTGGCGAAGACGAAGAAGTGATGGAATCACTTCGGAGCCCTTCCGTAGCCTTGGCGGAGGAGGATCCGGAGATAGAAAAAAGTTTGGCCGAGCAGGAAAAATATGCGGCCGATATTGCTACTGAAGCTGAGTTAGTAGAGCAGAAGACAGAAATGAGCGGGAGTAAGACTAAGACCAAAGATCAAAAGTCAGAAACGGCAGCCGGCGAGGAAGCATCAGTAAAAAAGCCGACTAAGCCTAGCAAATCTGAGAAGCCAGCGACAATAAAATCGGCGGAGCCTAAAAGAAGCGCAAAAGTGCGCAGTAAAAAATATCTTGCTGCGGTCAAAGACCTTGATTTGAAAGCTACTTACCCTGTTGATGAAGCACTCGAATTAGTTAAAAAAACCTCTTATACCAAATTTGACGGCACCGTTGAGGCGCACATTGCTGTCGCAGCCGAGAATCAGCGCGGTATTATCACGCTTCCGGCAGGCACTGGCAAAGAGCGGAAGGTAGCGGCGGCCACGCTAGAGTCAATTGACGATATTGTGAAGCAGGTTGAGGCCGGAAAAATTAATTTTGATGTGTTAATTGCGATGCCTGACGTGATGGCTAAGCTTTCCAAAGTAGCCCGGGTGCTTGGGCCAAAGGGCTTAATGCCAAACCCTAAATCGGGCACAGTCACGACCGATGTTGAAAAAGCGAAGGCCGAATTTGCCGGTGGGCGAGTGGAGTACAAGCAGGATAAAGGGGGAGTGGTGCACCAAGCTATTGGCAAGGTGTCGTTTACTCATGAGCAATTAAAATCGAACCTCGAAACGTTGCTCCATGCCCTGCCACAACCAAAAATTACTTCTCTCGCGCTCACCAGCACCATGGGCCCGGGGATTAAAGTTAAACTCAGTTAAACCCAGGTATCATACGCTCTTGATCTTATATTTAGTATAAAAATAGCCATTAGTACGCATATGCGTGTTATTGGCTATTTTTTATTATCATTGATGGTGTAGGAGCTATATAAAAAAGCGGGTCGAGGAATTTTCCTCGCCCGCTTTGTATTGCGGTTAATGACCGGGTTCTTTCGGGAAGTACCGGACCTTCCATTCGGGCTTTGTAATGGCGGGATTATGGTACTGCCCTTCATCGTTTAGCGCTTCAGCGTAAGCTTTGAAGTTAAGGGTCCATGCGGCGAACCGTGGCCATCCGTTACTGTCCATGATCTTGGCCACCTTGATCTGCCCGGCCCCTTCGGGTTCCATTGGCAGTGTGGAGCACAGCACAGATTCACCCCTCCTGACGCCGAGCGTGTCTCGAATCTTAGTCGATCTGGACTCTCGCCAAACGAGACCACCGAGCTGCTGGTACGTTGTGACCTTGTTCAGCCAGTCAGCGAGCTCAGCGCTTGGAAAGCTGAATTGCATCTGACGTTCGATTTTTACGTTTTGCCACTCGGGGTGCTTGGTAGCACGAACGGCATCGATCAGTCGAGCCTTGGTAGGGCTCGATAGCTCAAAATACCATGTATTAAAAGCCGTACGCTGCATACGAGCTTCTACATCTACGTCTGGATGCCTTAGCGTTATGCAGTACTGAGGCTTTTTGTGATTGGCGTTGCCGAACTCGCCACCGACGATAAGCGGAGTATGGGAATTGAATACGATGGAATCAATCATGGTCGTAGGGTCGTTTGCGGATACGAAATCCGACGCACCCGCCGTTACGGGATGCAAGAATAGCACCAGACCATCAAGTGCGCCCCTTAAAAACCATCCTGTCAGGTTGGAGCTTAGTGTGTACATGAGCGTGGTTCTCCTTCGTGATGGGAATGTATAGGTCCTTCGAGATCGAATAGTATAATGTATCATTGATTACGGCTTTTGTCAATGAAAATGGTGTTGACGCTTTGCAGTGGATGTGCTATTATTCACCTAGATTCCAAAGATAGTAGGTAGCTGTAAAGCCCCACTTCGTTAAAACTTCGAGGGGCAAGCGTTAATTTCCACTAGCCAGCACAAGGAAGCTTTAGCCTTCCGAAGCCTTGGCGAAGGAGGCCTACCGAGGAGCAAATTAGACTTGGTCTATAATGCTGCTATTAACTTTGGAGTTATGCGGCTTTTTTAATGCCGTCGCAGAAAATTTTTAATTTCTAATTTTTAAAAATTAAGAATTAAGAACTAAAAATTACTCCTGAAAGGAGTTGTGGTGGCCAAGACACGAGAACAAAAAGAACAATTGCTAAGCAGCTTAGAGGACAAACTCTCTCGAGCCAAGTTGGCAGTGCTGGTGAAATACCAAGGTTTGAAGGTCAAGGATTCGGAGACGCTGCGAGCAGCATTACGTGCCGCTTCAATTGACATGGTAGTGCCCAAAAATTCCGTAGCCAAAATTGCTTTAAGCAAAGCTGGCATTGAAGTGACGGGTGATGCCTTTGACCAGCCCCTAGCCCTGGTATTTGGCTACGAGGATGAAGTGCGCCCAGCCAAGGAGCTGGTACTTTTTGGCAAAAGCTTTGAGGCCTTAGAGATTTTGGGTGGCATCCTAGACAAAACGATGGTTGATGCGAGCGTGGTTAAGCGTCTGGCCAGCTTGCCAAGCCGTGAAGAATTGATGGCCAAAATGGCCGGCAGCCTTAGCGCCCCTGCAAGAGGATTGGCCACCTCCATCAATGGAGTTGCCAGGGCCTTAGCGCAGGCGGTATCGCAAGTGGCGCAGCAAAAATCATAAATTATCAATCACAAATAATAAACGAGGAGAAGTAATGGCAGAAGATAACAAAAAAGTGACCGAGATCGTAGAAGCACTCGAAAAGATGAGCTTGCTTGAAGCATCTGAATTGGTCAAAGCAATTGAGGAGAAGTTTGGCGTTTCAGCCGCTGCGCCCATGATGATGGCCGGAGCTGCTCCAGCCGCCGGAGCTGCAGCCGAAGAGGTAGAGGAAAAGACTAACTTTACGGTGCATTTGGCCGCGAGCGGTGATCAAAAGATCAACGTTATTAAGGCAGTACGTGAAGTGCGACCCGATTTAGGCTTGAAAGAGGCTAAGGATTTGGTGGACGCAGCTCCCAAGGATGTGTTGCTTAACGCACCAAAAGCTGATGCTGAGGCTGCCAAGGCCAAGCTTGAAGGCGCTGGCGCTACCGTTGAGCTCAAATAAGACCAATTGGTCCTATTCGACTTATTAGACTAATTTGGTAAAAATGGGCTTAAGCGGCCCATTTTTACGTGAGGAAGAATGAAACCAGGTCAATTCACAATCGAAGCTACTGACGGCACAGCCCGAGCCCTCCTACGCCAAGGCTACGGAAGGACAGCGAGCAAGTTTGCTGTGGACTCGAGGGCTGTGTCATGAAAAATGGCTCGTTTGTTATTGAAGCAAAAGAAGGTAATGCTCGCGCTGGTACATTACAAACTGCGCACGGAGTGATTGAAACACCTGCTTTTATGCCGGTTGGTACCAAGGCCAGCGTCAAATCACTCGATCCGCATATTTTGGAGGATTTGGGAGCTCAAATTGTGCTGGGCAACACCTATCATTTGTATTTAGCCCCGGGCGATCAACGCATTCGGGATTTAGGCGGTTTGCATCAATTTATGCAGTGGGATCACCCAATTTTGACCGATTCGGGTGGTTTTCAGGTATTTTCATTGGGCGCAGGAAAAAAGGACTCGAGTCGGGCATCGCAGGTCGGAGATCGCGAGGAAGAAATCATTCCTGAGGCTCACGTGACTGAGGATGGGGTGGAGTTTCGATCGCACAAAGATGGCTCAGATCACTTTTTCACCCCGGAAAAAGCGATGGAGATTCAAGCCAATTTAGGAGCGGATATCATCATGGCTTTTGATGAGTGTCCGCCTTACCCAAGCACACCAGAGTACTATGGTGAGTCGATGCAACGAACCCACCGCTGGTTGGAGCGCTGTATTGCACGGAAAAAGGAGCTTGAATCTAATTGGTCCAATAAGGCTAATGGGTCAAATGGGACGCATCCGGCCGATCAGCTGCTGTTTGGCATTGTACAAGGCGGCACCATTCAAGAACTCCGAGAGGAATCAGCTCGTTTTGTAGCTAGCAAAAATCTACCCGGCATCGCCATTGGCGGTGTGGCAAACGGGAATGAGGCTAAAGCACTGCAAATGCAGCAAGTGCAATGGGCTATGCCGCACCTGCCTCACTCAGTACCACATTACTTAATGGGCATTGGCACCCCGCTTGATCTGGCCGAATTTGTTAATCTTGGTATCGATATGTTTGATTGTGTCCTGCCGACACGCTTAGCTCGAAATGGGGCATTTTGGACCACCACCTTGTCATCCCTGCGTAGGCAGGGATCCAGAGTGCGGGCAGACGTGTCAAAACTGGATTCCCGCCTCCGCGGGAATGACAGCCATAAGGGAATGCGAGCTCAAATAAAAAATGCTCAGTTTACCGACGACCCAGCTCCTTTGATGCAAACCTGTGCCTGCTCCACCTGCAGGCGCTTTAGTCGAGCTTACCTTCATCATCTGTTTATGGAAAACGAGCCGCTCGGCATGCAACTGCTCTCAATACACAATCTGCACATGCTGCTGGATGAAATGCGCCAAATCCGTGCTCGTATCCAAGCCGGCACCTTTGCATCGTATCTCAAGCAGATACGTACGATCTGGACATAGTGCCAATCTCGAAAATCTTGATCGATCAATGTAGCCATTAACAAGTATATGCGCGTTAATGGCTATTTTAGTGGCTGAACTTATAGGGAAGAGCATAGAGCGAGGGCGTCACTATTGACATGTTGTAGTAAATGTGGTAATATTGGGCATTATGATCATGTAATGAGCTTGAATTGAAGCGTGCATGATCGATGGTACTTGTACAATCTAATCCTGGTGTAGCGCATTGAGCATGATCATTCGTGCTTGGCGTGCTACACCAACGCTCGATATTCTTTGCCTTAAGGAGCAATTGATCATGTCAGCACTATCATTGCGACCGTTTTATCTCTTCGTGGTGCCCCCCGGCGAGCGGGATAGTAAGCTGCCCCAAGCAGCAGGAGGTGCGAGAAAGGAAAATCAGCCAGCGGCGAAGACGCCGAGCGACCCAGGACTTTCCCAGAATGGCCTCAATCGTGCTCAGCGACTAGTCGGGCTATACACTGCTCGATTTGCGGCTCCACCGTTAATCGTTAGTCATCTGGCAGCAGCTTCCGTACAGACAGCGGCAGCCCTGGTGGGGCAGTACCCTCAGGTGACGTACATTCAATCCAGCCTCCTTGGGATGCCGCCAGCCGATCGTGAAAAGGCGACTCCGACGAAGCTTCACGAGCTCGCTCTGAAATGCCTGAATCAGATCGCTCTCCTGGCTATTGCGGCCGACGCAAAGCCTACTTCGGTGGTTGTGGCCTTCACTGATGAGGGGGTAGCCGCCGCATTGCGGCGCATGTCGCAGGTGCAGGATTATCACATACCTCCCATTACTGAAGCCGAGATCGACGTTGCAGGTCTCGGAGATCGGGCATATATGTACTGTTTTGATCCTGGAGCCCACCGGTTTCAGGAAGTCGAGCTCAACCAGCAACACAATGCAGCGTCGCACTGATCGCGCTAATCACGCTCGAACGAGCCGGTTCACCCAATATGGGGAACCGGCTTATTTTTATGCTCAAATACGCACATTCATCACAGACCACTTGACAAATGTTTGCATCTGTGCTATTATTGACCATCAAACTCATGGGTAACTAAACATGAGTGACCTACCTTAAAAATCAAACTTTAAGCCCCGACCGGGGCGGAGAGGAAGCAGTACATGAGGTTCTTGCTTATCATCTTAGTCCTGGCGGGCTTCTCGACCCAAATCGAGGCAAGTCCTGATGATCAGGCGAATATGGAAACGGTTGTTACGCAACCGCATGTCCAGTCGTCGGATTCAAACCGGGCCAACCTCGAGGGGAACATTTCCTCCTCAGGAACGCCGGGACCGCAAGGTCCCACAGGCGCAAAGGGTGACAAGGGTGACACTGGTTCTACCGGCGTTACCACCACTATCACTCGCACCGAGTCGGTGCCAGAGCGTGATCCAAAGTTCGAAAGCTGGGCAAACGGCTGGCTGAAAAAGAAGTACGAACCAAGCGCCGCGATCCAATGGGACGCGCTTCATCGTACTTACCTAATTGCCACAAGTGGCAAAAAGGTGGCCGACCAAGTTCGCATCGATCTGGACAAACTCCGTGATGAATATCACAAGTTTGTGATTGATCAAACAGCAGCCCAGCACCATCAGGAAGCACTACGACAGGGAAATACTGCCGTTATTGTTTTTCTGATCATCTTCGTCACTCTGATCGTCATAGGCGTGTTCGTGCGCCGATAAGGGGGAAAACAATGGAATTCGACAACAATGCAATGCTCATAGTTGTAACGGTTGTGGCAGTAGTAGGCGCGTTGGCCGCACTGGTGATCGGCAATCGGGGCAATGCTGCCCGCGCTGCGTTCACCACCGCGCTCAATACCTTGCTCAACAATCATCCACGGGTGAGCCATGTTTCGATCGACGAGTATGGCGCGCAGGTGACTCAGGCTCCTCGTGGAATGCTGCCCACTGAGCTTCCGGGTGGGGTGACGCAGTACGAACAGGATGGTTGTGGTGGCGTACGCTGGAACACTCACGCGGCGCAGCAGCAGCCGAATCCCAACTTCATTCCGGCAGCACCGCACGCACCTATTCCGCCAGCTCCAGCGCCGATTCAGCCGGTTGTTATCCAGCCGCATGTTATCAACCCGTTTGTGCCTCCGACCAACCCGCCTTTTGTGGCAGTAGGAGTGCCGGCGAACGTCTGGGTGCCAGGGTACGGAGCCTATCCAGGAACGCATGCCGCAGCCGCCGCGGCTGCGCCGAATGCACAGGTTCCTCACCATACACCAGGCCCACAACCTGGGCCAGGAGCTCCCGCTCCGGCAGCCAGCCACGCCGGTGGTCCAGCCGGCATAGTAATCTGATTGGCCTTTGGCCAGTTGCACCCTTCGTCTCAATCCGAGACGAAGGGTGATTTTTTATATCAAAATCAGAACACTCATGTTCGTTGACAATTAGATCACAATTGTCGAGAATAGTAATAGGACTATTTGACGAACGTATCGCTACAAAAGCGCTTACGTTGTTGGGCATACGCAGGATAATTGCTAAGGAGTACTATGGCAACCACGACGGCTGACACGCAAAAATTGATCGATGATATCAGTTCGAAGGATATTTTGGAGCTGATGGGTGCAACCCACATGAATGACGATGAACGCATTGAGATGTACAAAACTATGCTCGAAACGATCGAAAATCGGGTATTTGATCGCATTGATGAGCAATTAAGCGATGCTCAGGCGATGCAGTGGAAGGAAGTGCTCGAAAAAGGGGATCAAAAGAACATCCAAGAATTTTTAAAACAGTGCAATATCAATATCGAGGAACTGTACGCCAAAGAGGCTTTGATCTATAAGGTACAAATGGTCCAACTTGGGCGTGTAGTAGGTGGAAAGCAGCATGAGTCCTGAAACAGGCGTTAGCCCATCTCCAACTGAAACCGGCTCTGCTCCAGGCAGCCCGGAGCAGAGCTCGTTTCACCGCACGGTGGCGGATACGACTGATCATGTGCATACACGGGCGGGGGAGCCATCGACATTTTTAAATAGAGAAGCAGGTCCGACTCAAGATAAAGTAGTCGAAGAGCTCATTCGACGGGTACGAACGCAAGAGTGGGAAAACGATGAGCGCTCTCGGCATCGCATGGAGCTCTATGGTAAAGGCGCAAAGGGGCAATTTCGAGCCTATTTAGCGGGTGAGGGGTGGGATACGCGCGGTCATGGTGCTGATTACCGGGTTCAAAATGGTGAGGTGACCTGGCAAACTGGCCACGAGGTGACTCGGCGAGCCGCTGATGTGGTACTCAAACTAGGCACTACTGCGGCAGTAATTGCGGGTATTGGGGTATTAACTGGTGGTTCAGGCTTGTTCCTCTCGCCCTCTATGGGTATGCAGGGATTAACTCGAGCTGCCATGGAGTTTGCCGAAGGTGGTGACGATAAGGAGCGCGAGCTGCGCGAAAAGTTGATCATTGGTGAGGAGCGTTATTACGCCAAGGCTCGTGAGCTCGCGATGATGATACCTGAGCAGGCGCAAATTGATGCAGTCACTAGCCTTGGCATGATCGTGCCAACTGAGATAGCGCGGATTCAAAATAGCCTACCGGTTGTACAGCGCGATTTAAGTAAACCTGAAAATGTCAAACATGTGATTGAGACGTATCGGTATGAACTACAAAAAAAGCGTAATGATGCCATTCAGGACTTGGTTAATTTTGTCCACTCAAGCGAGCAAAATACGGTTGTGGAGTCGCACAATCGCGAAGGACGAGGTGCGACTCGCCATCGTCACCGCACAGATGAAACAATCGCGCGAGGTGGCAGAATCCCCCATGGTGCTGCAGATGCCAATCAATATCTAAACACCGGTACGGAAGTAGAGCAGCCTAGCGATGTGGCAGCTGGTCAGTCACTTGCTGAAATTCGTCGCCAATACTTTGAGCGAAAAGCTACCTGGGACAAGCGCAAGGAGCAGGCGGCTCTAGCGGTTGGTGTTGGAACATTAGCTTATAAATTTTTTGATATTAAGGCGCAGTACGTATCCAATATGGTG
>CAZLPY010000021.1:0-14089 GCA_964561525.1 uncultured Candidatus Saccharibacteria bacterium
TTTACATTCGGGAGCAATTGGTAGATCTGCTCGGAGGTGGTCAAATTGGTGAACGTCGACTCTCAACTGAGGGCTATAAAGTCACCACTACGCTTGATTTAGATCTGCAACGGCAAGCCGAGCACATCATAACCGATAAATCACCGAGTATTTTTAAGAGTACTAACGCCTCGAACGCGGCGCTTGTTTCAATTGATAATGCAACCGGACAAATTTTAGCGATGGTAGGATCGGTAGATTATAATGATAAAAAGTTCGGATCAGTCAACGTCACCACGGCAAACCGGCAGCCTGGTTCAAGCTTTAAGCCGTTGGTCTATGCCACATTGTTCAAAAAAAATTGGAGCCCAGGCAGCACTATATTCGATTTAGAGAGTACCTACGACCAGGCTCGTCCGAATGAAATTTGGCCACACAACTATTCCGGTGGTGGTCGAGGACCAGGACGGGTCAGGGACGCCCTTGGTCAGTCCCTGAACATCTCAGCCGTTAAGGCGCAAGCGCTAGCTGGCACCAAAGAATCGATCCAAACCGCGACCGATCTCGGCATCACCACGCTCGGCACACCTGATACCTATGGTTTAGCGATGGTGTTAGGGGCGGCTGAAGTACGCATGGTAGATATGGTCGGAGCATACTCCACATTTGCCAATGGGGGCAATTTACATCCCGTCACCGGCATTTTAAAGGTGGAGGATCGTAACGGCCAGGTTATTCAAGAGTGGAAAGATCAACCAAAACAAGTGCTTGATCCTGGCATAGCCTATGAAATAACCAGCATATTGACTGATAACGATGCTCGTACACCTACCTTTGGGGCTCATTCCCCGCTTATTTTACCGGATCGCACCGTAGCTGCTAAAACCGGGACTACTTCAAACTATCGTGATGCCTGGACTATTGGATACACTCCACAAATTACGACGGCTGTATGGGTTGGCAACAACGACAACCGTGAAATGACTCACTCTGGAGCAGGAGCGATGGCTGCGGCTCCAATTTGGCACGATTTTATGGTGGCGGCTCATCAAAAATTGGCAGCACAGGAGTTTGTGCGCCCAAGTAGCGTCAAGGATTGCACCCTAGCTAAATACTCAAACAAAAAACCGACCAGTGCTACTCCAAATGACAACATAATTCATGACATCTGCACTGACTGGCAGATACCAACGGACAATGATGACGCCTGGCGCACCGTTAAGTTATACAAGCCCGATCCAACAAAATTAGCAACTGACCAAACTCCACCCGGGTTAACTATCGAAAAAGTGTTTAGCAGCATTCATTCGGAGCGCCCCAATGATCCAGTGTGGGAAAAGCCGGTACAAAACTGGGCTGCTGACGCTGGTATTAGTACGTCTTCTATCCCAACCGATACCTACAATCCCGCCACAGCCAACGACCAGCTGTCCATTTCAGTGCTTGCGCCAGTAGAGGGCGCCACAGTAAGCGGCAAAATTAACCTACAAGCCATGGCCAGCTCTTCCTTTGGGGTCTCATTGATGACATTTTATGTCGACGATCAACAGGTAGCACAACCAAACGCTCCGTGGATTTACGAGCTTGATACGGCGAAGCTATCTGATGGCAAGCACACCTTTAAAGCCGTAGCGCGCGACCTACAGGATCAAGAAAACAGTGCAAGCGTCACCTTTACCGTTGACAATGCTGCGAAATCGCTCATTATTAGTGGCGTCAGTGCAGTCCGCTCAGCTGATAAAACCAGTGTCACAATCTTTTGGACTACCAATGTACCTGCGGATGGACTAATCAATTACGGTCCAACGATCGCATATGGCTCGGCGGTGGCAGAAAATAAAGGCCAGGTCACAAGCCATATGGTGGTTATCCCCACACTGCTACCTACACAAACATATCACTATGCAATTACCTCAAGATCGGGTGCATTGACCGGCACCAGCCCCGATTCCACCTTCTAAATTATAACCGGCGTATTAGATGCAGAATCCTTTTTAGTAAATTTTGATAGATATGGCCCAATGTTCTTTCTAGACTCTCATTACTTTGTGGGCTCAACAAATAGCATTCTGCCTGTAGCTGTTTGAAAAACGCGCGCCACCTTACAATCAATTTCACGACCAACCAACTTTTCGCCACCTTCAACTACTACCATACTGCCATCAACCAAATAGCCCAGTCCCTGTCCTTTTCCTTTACCTTTTTGCACCACGGTCACTCGCATCACCTCACCAGGGTAAATCATCGGCTTAAGCGCATTTGATAGATCATTTAAATTCAGTACTACAACACCTTGGATGCTGGCTGATCGGTTCAACACGCTATCCGCAGTTAAAATACGGCTGCCTTGCTCCTTGGCCATAATGATCAGCTTTTTATCAACCTCCACGCCATCAGTTTTGTAGTCGGCGATGCGCACTACAATTTTTGCACTATTTTGTAACGCCTCTAACACTTCCAAACCACGCTTGCCCTTATCACGTTTTAGATCATCGCGACTATCTGCAAGCTTATGTAGTTCATCAATCACAAACGTCGGAACAAGCAGCGGAGCGATCAAGAAACCGGTATCCGCAACTTCAATTACCCGTCCATCAATCAACGTTGAAGTGTCGAGTAAAATCTCCGGCAATAAGTTTAAATCGACCCCTTTTAACAAGGGGTTGCCGGTAGTGACTGAGCGGAAAAACCGCGAGAATCCTCGCGCTTGCGCTAAAAACAAATCTAATACAGCCACTGCTGCAAAAATATTCACAATCATCGGCAGCCACTTACCATAATCTCCCGGCAAACGCTGCAATGGGATAGACAATAGTGCCCCAACGAGTAGACCTAAGATGAGACCGACTATGCCAATAAATACGTACGGAAAACTGGATCGCATCAGGCGCCTTGTCACGATCAAGGCCACCACTGCAATACCTAAGATGGCAACAAACAAAATTGATTGGTTCTCATCAATAAACATATGGTCCTCACATAGTTACAATCGCCCAAGCGCCTCTTTAACGTTTTTAGTATTGAGTACTTTGCTGAATCCCAGCCGTTTTGCTTCAACAATGCGATCTTTTTGCCGCGACACCGGACGAATCTCTCCAAGTAGCCCCACTTCACCCACTACAATATAGTCTTTTGACATAGCTTTGTTCAAGAACGATGATGCAATCGCTACACATATAGCTAAATCCGCCCCCGGATCCTGTACCCGTATCCCACCAACGATATTAATGTACACGTCAACCGATTCTAATTTTAAGCCCGCTCGACGCTGCAATACGGCTACTAATATGTTAAGCCGATTTAAATCAATACCGACGGCGGTCCGTTTTGGATAGCCGAAACTGGTTGGTACGGTTAAGGCTTGCACTTCCACCAGTAGTGGGCGCCTACCTTCCAAAATTGAGGTGACCACGCTGCCGGGCACACTTTCGGCTTGATCGGACAAAAACAACGCAGAGGGATTCAGTACTGGTTTCAAGCCAAGCTCAGTCATTTCTAGAATAGCCACTTCGTTGGTTGCCCCAAATCGATTTTTCAATCCACGCACAATCCGAGAGGTCTGGAATGCATCGCCTTCGAACGACAGCACTACGTCCACAATATGCTCTAAAGTACGAGGGCCGGCGATGGTGCCTTCTTTAGTAACGTGGCCCACGATAATAATCGGGACGCCGGTTGACTTGGCTAAAATCTGCAAGCGCTGGGCCGCGGTACGCACCTGCACAATGCTGCCAGCAACGCCCGGATAATCACCTGAAAGCACCGTTTGTATCGAATCGATAATGGCGAGCGGTGGCTTAGCCTGTTCGAGGTAGGAGATAATAGCATCGATATCTGTTTCTTGAATCAACCCAACATCAGATGTAATTCCTAAGCGATCAGCGCGCAAGCTCACCTGCTCCAGTGATTCCTCACCGGTGATGTAGGTAGTTCCAGCTACATTCGCTGCGGTCTGCAACAAGATGGTAGACTTGCCGATGCCAGGCTCGCCACCAAGTAAAATAATCGAGCCTGGAACAACACCTCCACCCAAAACTAGGTCAAAATCTTTGATACCGGTGGAAAATCGTGCTGAATTTTCCCGCTTGACTGCGGAAAGGGGAGTGGCAGATAGGTGAGTGCTTGAAGTTTTTGATCGAGATCCCTTCCCTACTACCGCCTCTTCAACCAAGCTACTCCATGAGCCACATTCATCGCACCTCCCCTGCCACTTGGAGTAGGTCTTACCACACTGCTGACATACATAGATGAGATCTTTCGCCATGCCTCAAATCCTAGCATGAATTGAGCTGATATTGAACAACTACCCTAAACGCCTCATACCTATGAGGCGTTTAGGGTTATATTGACTCTTTCGAATTTAGAATGAAAACTGTTTAGCAATGTAAACGTTGGTAAAGACATCGCTTCCCCTTAACAATGGGAAGTTTAGGTAGATAGGATTTTGATTTGGGAGCGAAAGCATGAAGCTCAAATTTGCATATCCTGAGCCGGTAAATCCACTGGTGGGCAATCGTAACCCCTTCTGGTCACAGGTGTACCCAGCCGAAAGCAAAATCGCAGTACTTCGAAACGTGACATTGCCTGATAATCCTACGTCGTAGTGGCCTCCGGTAAACACACCTTGCGTGATATTAACATGCGCACTCCCGCCAATGTTTAGCCCACCTACTGTTGCCCCACCACTACTAGAATTCGCAAAATGCAATGATTGCTTTTTTAAGTTTTTGTTCAATGCGTCAAAGGTATCTTGTGCGGCTTGCTTCGTATCAGCTGGTATCTCTCTTTTGTATTGTAGGACGATAGGTTGCAGATATCCCACAATAAAATTCTGCAACGCCAGACCAGTATTTGTGTTACTGCTAGATAACTGACCTTGGAAAGTACTGTTGATGAAGGAGTTGATTATTTGATCACTAATACTCTGAATACGTTTAGGAAATACGTTGGTAACTTGATCCTCAGCTTGTTTTTTTGAGGCATCAGCAATCTGCTTTAGTGTCACCGGAAATGACTCATCCTGGGTACAGGTAGAGCCTGCAAGGCTACCGCCAGAAGAGCCAAATAGTGAATTCAGAGCGGTCGTATCCGAATTAAATTGGGTCTCACTATTCTGTTGAACTGTAGTTTGACTAGTATTCTGTAAGGTAGTTTGATCCGCGCTACCATGCGATTCCTGACCGAATCGGTATCCTGTATATCCCGCAACCAGACCAATTATAACCACAAAGGCAGTGAGGCTTTTTACAACTCTTTGGTTCATTTATAGCTCCTTATAGTATATTTCCCTACTCTCATTGAAGCCCCCCCCCCAGCTACTTTGTCAAGTAAGCTGGTCAAATAACTCAGTATAATACTGAGCCAGTTAGCAATTTATACCGAGATATCAACCACATGCAGCTCGGTGGTGGTGCGGCCGTTCCAGGTGTTTAGTTCAATTTTTCCGGCGAGATCCACTGGGTCAGTTATCGAAAATTCTTCTTTCCGCTCACCCGACCCAAAGGCTACAAACGGCACCCGGGTTCCTTTATCGGTAATGGTCCCACGCAAATGCTTGCTGCCGTTGCCGATAGTTTTTACGTCAGCCAGACGAATACCCCGCAGCGCAAACAGTGGCTTAGGATTCCCTATTCCAAACGGCTCTAGTTGCTCTAACTGCTTAGCTAAACTGGGGTGAATATCCCCCACGTTAATTTCGGCATCGATGTGTAAATGGGGAATGCGCTCCTCTGAGCCCAATTTTTCCACAGCATGCCTAAGTAAATCAGCTTTAAACTGATCAAAGGCGCCTTTTTTTAAACTCATACCGCCCGCTAACGCGTGACCACCGTAAGAATCAGAATGCTTAGAGAGTACCTCCATCGCTTCCGGCAAGGGGAAATCAATAATCGAGCGGGCACTGCCCTTTCCACTTTTAGCATCAAAAATAAATACAGGCTTGTGATAACGCTCAAGCAAGCGGGATGCAATCAAGCCTAAGATCCCCGCAGTCCAAGAGGATCTTTGGAGTGCGATGGCTGGAGCTTTATTCTGGCCGGTTTCTTTCAACAAGCTTTCAGCCTCGATCATAGCATTCGATACTAAATCCTGCCGCTCTAGGTTTAGGCCGTGGAGCTGATGGGCAATTGTTTCAGCTTGGCGCGAATCCTCGGTGGTTAGTAATTGAAATCCGAGCATCGGATCGCTCTCCATCCGCCCGGCGGCATTAATGCGCGGACCTAGACCAAAACCGACGGTACCTGCCGATAAAACCTCTGGATTCACGCCAGCCACTTTTAACAGCGCTTGCAAACCGACGTTGCGGGATTTTTGTAAAACTTGCAGTCCGTATTTGGCAAAAACTCTGTTTTCACCGGTCAGCTCCACCATGTCGCAAATGGTGGCGAGGGCCACTAAATCAAGATGCCACTTGAGCCATTTTTCATCCAATCCCGGAAACTCTTTACCCAATCCCTCAAGTAGCTTGTACACCACCCCACTGCCACATAATTCCCGAAACGGATATGGATTATTCGCCAGTTTGGGATTTAAAATAAGCGCTTCAGGCAACGATGCATGCGGTTCATGATGATCGGTAATGATCACTTCGAGACCCTTGCCCCTGGCGTATAGCACCTGCTCAAGCGCAGTGGTGCCATTGTCGATAGTGATCAAAATTTTAACACCCTGTGCAGCAAGCGCGTCAATGCCATCGTTCGCCAGGCCATAGCCCACTTCGCGTCTCGGGATGTAAACAATCGGCTCAGCCCCGATTTCTTTTAGACCGCGCCACAGCAGTGCGGTGCCAGGGATGCCGTCACAATCGTAATCGCCGTAGAGGCCAATGGTCTCGCGATCTTTAACGGCTTTTGCTAGGCGTTCTACTGCTGTATCGAGATTGGACAGTAAAAATGGATCGTGGCGATTTTGAAATTGCGGATGCAGAAAAGCTTCTTTATCCGAAATGCCCCGCACCTTGAGCAAATGCTCTATAAGGTCTTCAGACTTTTTTTCAGCAACAATCCATTTTTTCTTCATAGTCCACTCATAATACAAAAGAAACGTCGCCTTGGCGACACCATATTTTAAAATTAAAAATTAAAAATTAAAAATTTTACTTATAGTAAGCCTTTCCCGGCACTCGCATATCCACGTACTCATGTATTTGATCCTTAAACTGATCAAGCACCAATTTGGCCGCTTGCAATTGCACATCGCTACTGCGAGTTGAATCAAATAATATCTTTGGACCAGATTTTGGCAGCGCAGTTACATCAAACGTCGTTTCACTAATTTCCAAGTGATCCAGCGGCAAGCCGACCACCTTTTCAAATTGATTTTGCAGTGCTTGAATAAAATGAACGAAGCCAGGCGTTACCACCGCTGCCCCAGGATTCGGCACAGCACCAACCGTATCTACCACTCGAGGTAAGTCAATTTGCAATGCGGCTTCCTCAATGACCGTTCCATCTGTACCAATCAAAAAATGACGATCTTGCACTTGCCAATCGATTCCTGGCTTCCGTTCTGCTACCACTACCCGAATAGTGTCGGGGATAATACGATATACGCCAACGTCAGCGATCAGTGGTGAAGCCTTTTTGATTCGTGCACTCGTTTGACGGGTCGGAAACAGCCACAAGTTTGATCGTCGCGGCACCTGATCAAGCACCAACTTTTCCGGTACGTTAGATAGCCCCTGCACCGCAATTGCCCGCACTGTAAACAACGGTGAATTGAGCAGCCACACCACGCTAGCGACAATCAGTGAAGCAAAAACGATGCGTAAAATCGGCCGCCACGGGAACATCTTACGTTCACGAATGCGCACGGTCCTGCCAGCAATTTTCGGCTGACGCCGAATCAGGCCTCCGGTGCGTGTGGTATGCTCCCGCTCAATCAGCGGTGTCCTGGTTTGAATAATTCGACGTTTCATAAAAACAATTAACAGTTAACAAAGAACAAGTAACAATAGTGCACACTACATCTTTCTGTTTTTTGTTCTTTGCTCACTGTTCCTTGTCCTGCTCCGGCCAGACCCCTATATACTCCACTTCTTCGTGCAGAGGAATATCAAATTGCTCACGCACTTTAGCCTTAAGCTTAAGTGCTAATTGGCGGATGTCTCTAGCGCTCGCAGTGCCTTTGTTAATCATAAAATTGGCGTGTTGCCCAGATACGGCCGCCCCACCAATCGATGCTTTTTTTGCCCCAACTTGCTCCAGTAACCAACCAGCCGAATCGTGATCGCGGCGTGTTTCTGGCTTGTAGTGCGATGATCCGCCCGGATTGCGAAAAAAACTGCCGGCACTGGCAACTCCTTTGGGTTGATTCAAATCCCATCTTCCTTGCTTGAGCTCTTTCATCCGGGTCAAAATTTGCTCTTTAGGTTGACGACGCAACTGCATCGTAATGGTCAAAATAATCGGTTTATCGGCGCCTTTCCAGCTCTTCAATTTGCTATCACGGTAGCGATACTCCAGCCAATCAACCGGCACTTGTTCCATGCGAGCGTCCACTTCGCCGTGCGGGGGGAAAAGTAAGGTAATCGATTTGACTACCTCGCCCATGCTATGTCCCCAGGTTTCAGCGTTGTTATGCACCGCCCCGCCAATCGTACCGGGCAGGCCGAACCACCATTCTAAGCCACCTAATCCTCGTGTCGCGGCCTCAGTAATCAGCCGCGCATACACACAACCCGAGTCAACGATCACTTGGCTTTTTTCTGGAATAAACGAGATGTTGGTCGATCGATTAATGATGGCCAACCCCGGAAACCCAGCATCAGAGACGATAATGTTGCTACCACCAGCGATGATTACATAAGGAATTTTGTACCGAAAGCACAGCTGCAGCGCTTTGATAAAATCCTCAATCGTCGCTGCGACAAACACAAAATCAGCGACTCCGCCAACCCGCATGGTGGTGTAGTTCATCAACGGCTCATTTTCCTTTAAGGCCGTACCAAATTCTTTTTGTAATACCGCCGCTTGATCTTGATTCATACGCACAGTATATCACGAATGCAGCTCAAGATATCCACCTCACGTGACTCAACCGCGCAATAGTAGTTTGCCTACTTTCCACACGTCCGTCGCGCCCATAGTTAGGATAAGCGTTTTTGGTTTTAGCTGCGTGCGCGCTTTCTCAGCGGCTATTTCATAGCTCCCTGCCACCTCGGCGAGACCACCTTTTGCCTGCACCGCAACAGCTAATTTTTCGCTGGTGGCACTCGCGACATCCGCGGGGTTCTCACGCCCTTCCACTTGATACACTGGCAACAATATCACCTGATCGGCTTTGCTTAAACTGGCCACTGTTTCGTCAAACAGATGCGCCAGCCGCCCTGCTTGATGCGGTTGATGAATCAGTAAAATTGAATATTTGGGAAACTTTTGTCGTGCTGCTTCAAGCGTAGCAGCGATCTCCGTGGGATGGTGACCATAATCGTCATAGATCAATACGTCGTCAGCTAACTTCCCGACATACTCAAACCGTCGGGCTACTCCGGGAAAATCTGCCAGTGCCTCTATTCCTCTCTTAAACGGCACCCCCAAACGAGAACATACCGTAATCGCAGCCACAGCATTAAGCACATTAAACTGTCCCGGTATCTGCAACTGCAGTGGAATGTTAAGCGGCATCAAGATTGCTTGCTCGGCCTTAAACGCAATCTGTAAATCAAGCCCAGTAGGGTCATCATTGAGTCCATACCACATAATTCGCCCGGCAAAATCAGCCGCTACCGATCTGATGCGCCGATCATTACCGTTGCCCACCAACGTATCTTCAATTTTGTCGATAAAACGCTTGAACCCAAGTTCGAGTGCGCTTTCTGTGGGGTAGGTATCGAAATGATCAGGCTCGATAGAGGTCACAACCGCGTGAGTCGGCTCATAATTGAGGAAACGCTCAGCGTATTCATCAGCTTCGATTACAAACACATCCCCCCCACCTACTAGCACACCGCCCCTCCAGGCGTGTACTGCGGCACCAAGCGCTACCGTTGGATGGTAACCTGCCTTTTGCAAAATCCAGCCAACCATGGCAGTAGTAGTCGATTTACCGTGGGTACCGGCAATTGCCACGCGGGTTGTGGCGCGGTTAAAATAGCGAGCAGCCGCAACCGCAAAAGAAATTGTTGGAATGCCTAATGCGCGCGCCGCTTTTAGCTCAGCAAAGCCGGGCGATGTTTCGGTGATCGCTGCACTGTACCACACCTCACCGATCGCTGGATTAATCGCGGCTGCGTTATGCGGAATAGTGACCGAAACGCGGCTGCGTACAAGCACTGCAGTATTTTCGCTCTGTACGTGATCGGAGCCGCTCACCTGATGTCCTTCAGCACGCGCTAAAGCTACCAGATACTGTGCTGATGCTCCACCGATGCCGATCAGATAAATGTTCATCGTATGCGCTCTTTTCCGACCGCATCAACTATCTGGTCAACGATTCGTGCAGCCGCATTAGGGGGATTGATGGCGCCGATCGCTTTTTGTTGTGCAGCGAGTTCCTTACTGCCTATCATACGTTTCAACGCCTGGATCATTGCTCGCGGGGACAAATCAGATTGTGGCAACAACATACCTCCTCCGTGCTCAACTACATACTGAGCGTTCATTAATTGATGGTCGGACGCCGCATGAGGTAGCGGCACTAATATCACCGGTACACGAAAGGCTGACAGATCGGCTATGGTATTAGCCCCAGCTCGCGCAATTGCAACAGTGGCTAAAGAGAGGGCACATGATAAGTCGTGCCGATTAAAATAGCCCGAAAACCGGTAACGCTTTTGCTCATTTGGCGGAAGTGACTGAAATAGTTGGTTTGCTTTGCTAGCGTGCGCTTTGCCAACGTGATGAATCACTTGATAGGTAGCGAGCAAGTCATGGATACCACCCCACGTTGCCTCATTTAAACTGACCGAGCCTTGGCTGCTGCCTAAAATAATGATAACCGGATCATCTCCAGAAAATCCAAACTGCTTTTGTGCTTCGCTGCGATCGCATTGTTTTAAATCAATCGCCACTGGATTGCCGGTAAATACCGATTTAGCGGTAAAGTGATGATTATAAAATGGCAATGGAAACCCAGTACAAAAACGAACGGCGATACGGCTTGCGATTATATTGGCCAGACCAATCACCGTGTCAGATTCATGCGCAACAACTGGGATGCGTAAGGTAGCAGCAGCCAGTAGCGGCGGAACCGACACAAACCCTGCTTTGGAAAAAATCACATCGGGGCGCCTGCGCAGCAAAATCCACAAACATTGTACATATCCAATTGCTACTTTAATCATATCCACTAGGTTTGCCAGATCAAAATAGCGGCGCAACTTACCGGCTGTAATGCCAATAAAATGGATGTGCAGCCTCTTCGCCGCATCAGCTTCTGGGCCACTTTCCTGCCCAATCCATGAAACTTCCGCAGTCGGCACCCGAGATCGCAATTCCTCAATCACCGCTACCACCGGCTCAACGTGGCCGCCGGTGCCGCCACCGGTCACGAATACCTTTAGATGTCCACGCTGTTTTTGCATCATTTGCTATTTACTCCGGTAAGATCAAACGCTCAAGACTTAAGACCTAAGACTTAAGGGGGATTAATTTCTTATGTCTTACGTCTTAAGTCTACCGCTCCTCCACGTATCGTGACACGTTTAATAATATACCAACTGCGCAAAACGCCGCTACCAAAGCTGTTCGACCATAACTGATAAACGGAAGCGGTACGCCAGTTAATGGAATAATTGACACCATGGCAGCAATGTTAATCAGGCTTTGCGCCGCAAACCAGGTGGTGATGCCAACCGCGAGCAGCATCCCAAAAGAATCGGGTGCATACTTGGCGATGCGAAAACCGCGCACTGCAATAAACAAGTAAACTAATATCACAATCGAAGCCCGAATGAATCCTAGTTCCTCCACTATAACCGCGAAAATTGAATCGGTATGCGCCTCAGGCAAAAATCCTTTTTTTTGCGTTCCTTGCAAAAAGCCTTTACCCCATAACCCTCCAAGCCCAATCGCAATTTTGGACTGATTGATGTGGTAGCCAGCACCCTGTAATGACTGATCAGGATTTAAAAAAGCGGTTAAGCGCTGCAGGCGAAACGGAGCAATTTTGATGGCCAAAGCCGCGACGGCGATCAGTGATGCCACGGTAATACCAAGATGCGACAGCCGCGCTCCGGACACAGCGTACATAGCAATGGCGATGGTAACCAGTACGCCGAGCGTACCTAAATCTTTTTGCTGCAACATGAATGCACTCAGCAACGCTAAAATCCCTAAAAAAGGCAACAAACCGCGCTGCCATGATGCGATATCGCGATGATTATCGCTAAACCAGCTCGCCAAAAACAAAATAACCGTTATTTTGACAAATTCAGACGGCTGAAATGACTGTCCGGCAACAGCGATCCAGCGATGCGCTCCGTTCACAGCTCCTTTTGACAGGAAGGTGATCGAGACCAGTAGCAGCAGACTAATCACCCCCCACCACCATCCAAATTTTTTATATCGGCGATAGTCTATCTGTTGCAAAACGACCCACGCAGTGATGCCGATCACAAATGAAACCAGTTGTAGCACTAGATAATGGGTTGAGTCGGCACTGTTTCCGGTGCGTTGTCGCGACAGCTCCGATGAGGCCGAGTACAACATCAACAGGCCAAAAATCGACAGGCCAAAGATGGCAAGGGCGAGCGAAGAATCAATTTTGTGATAGTCGCGCAGCCTCATACTTTCAGTGCCTCCACCGCTTGCACAAACTGCTTCGCGCGGTCGGCAGCGTTCGCAAACATCCCAAAACTGGCACATCCGGGTGAAAACAAGATGATGTCACCGGTCAGAGAGACCGATAATGCAGCGTCGATAATCTGCCCCATCGTATCACCACCAGTCTTCATCTGAGGCGGGTTCTGGCCTCCGAGACGGTGCACTATCTGCTCAATATCTGGACCAGTTTCGCCAATCTCCAGCAGCGCTTTCGGGTGAGTCGAGGCGATTGTATGCGCTAAATCTTCGTAGGAATAGCCTTTCGCACTCCCCCCAACAATCACCACAAGACGACCGTGCTCAGTTTGATAGTGTTGCAGCGCAGCTATAGTCGCATCTGGTGCGGTAGCGTACGAATCGTCGATCCAGGTCCGTCCCTGCATCACCCCGAGGTTTTGCAGACGGTGCGGCAACCCGGCAAAGGAGGCTGGCGCCTCGCTGGCCTGGTTATTAAGTAGTCCAAGCGATGCCACTACCGTAAGTGCGGCGGCTACATTGCTCCAGTTGTGTGTGCCTGGAATCTGCAAATCCGCCGTTGGCAGAAGCAAGTGTTCGCCATCGTCATCCCGGGCTTCGAACCACGTTTCACCGGCGATAGTTTTGACGTACACTCCAGGATCGACAAATTTGTGATTACTAAACCACCATGTCCCAGCCAAACTACTGGCCGCAAGACCAGCTGCCGGCAATGAATCGGCCGAAAGCACTGCGATGTCACCAATTTTTTGATGGCGTACAATGGCCGCCTTTGCTGCGACGTATTCGTCGAGCGTTTGATGATGATCCAAGTGCTCCGCCGTTATATCCATCACCACTGCAATGTGTGGACTTACACTGATGCCCTGCAGCTGAAAACTAGAGAGCTCAAGCACCACATATTCTTCAGCTTTCAGATCATCCAACCAGTTAATGATCGGCTCACCGATGTTGCCTCCGAGTCGCACTGTTTTACCGATTTTTTTCAAAATGTGTGCAATAAGTGCTGCCGTGGTGCTTTTGCCTTTGGTGCCCGTCACGCCGATCACCATAGCCGGGCACTGCTGTAAAAAAATCTCAGTTTGACTAGTCACAATCACACCGCGCTGTTTCGCCGCTTGAATCTCCGCCGTCAAATACGGTACCCCAGGACTACGGACGACCATGTCAAAACGGTCTAGCCCTTCTAGATAATCTTCCCCGCCCCTAAATTCGAATTTAGAATTTAGAATTTCGAATTTAGTATCTTTTGATAATTCTGCTTCAGATTTTTTATCGCGCAGCTCAACAACGCCACCATGCTTGGAGAGGAATTCCGCCATCGCCATACCCTCGACACCGGCTCCCAAAATAGCTATTTTTTTATTGGTGAA